>JAFEGF010000076.1 GCA_018240225.1 Verrucomicrobiota bacterium | reverse complement strand
CAATTCCTTGGCCTAGTTAATTAAACTAAGACCAGTTCGCGCCCAAGGGCGCTTCGCCTTCTCCTCACTGCCAAGGTTCACAGAACCTTCTCGTGCAAACGAAGCCTTCGGAAGGGAATCCAAAGCTACGAAAAAATCCATCAAAAATCAAAAAAACCAAATCCTTAGACAGACTCTAAGCATCCTGTCCTTTGTGTATATATACTGGTTCCGATTCAAACGCACAAGCGATTTTGAATTTATACTGCCGACGGTTGAAAGCTGTATATCCATCTCTCATCATCTGCTTAGAGTCTGTTAGAGGATTTGGTTGTATTAATTATTGCAGATTTGAATTCCCTTCCACTCAACAGCAAATAAATCATAAAAACAAACATTGAACATAATCATTAAATAACGAATAATTAACAGCCCATTTTATTATTATTTTTATTTCAGGATGTCTTATGTCAGGATTCTTAAAAAAACTGCTACCTGCTAAATTTCAACCGAATGACCATTTGAACAGAGCCGAACCTTCTACAGCACAACTTTATCACCAATCTTTATCAAGACTGCCACAAGATGCGATCGTAGAACTATTCATCCGCCTACAGCTATCCCAGATTAATCTTCTTGGCTGCACTTGCAGAACATACCATCAGCTTTCATTTCAGAACGATCGCCTCTGGGAGCTAATATTTTCCAAGACGTTCTCCACTCCTTTACCAAATCCCCTATTCAGAGGCTGCCATTTAGAGGCGTACAAATATCAGCATGCAATAAACATGAACCTTAAGAATGGAGTTCATACAAATCAAACATTGATGGGACACCATAAAGGCATTACCTGCCTTATTTCCTGGGATGACATGTTCGCAACCGGTTCATTGGACAAGACGATCCGCATCTGGGATTCTACGACTGGAAAATGCGTAAAGGAATTAGTTGGGCATGATGCCCCTATCAGCTGTTTGGCTGCTTGCAACGGGATGATCATATCTGGATCATTTGACCATACAATTAAGATCTGGGACTTAGAATCTGGACAATGCCAGTCAACGATCAGAGAAGGCTCACATGCCATTCGATCTATTCTCATTGATAATGGAATGATTCTTTCGGGCTCGTTTGCTTCCGACATCAATGTCTGGGATTTGAAAACCGGAGATCATCTATTTACATTATCAGGACATACCGACGCTGTTGCTGCGCTTGCTGTTGCTCAGGGAAAAATCATCTCAGGATCTTATGACAAGACGATCAAAGTCTGGGATCTAGGAACAAGAACGTGTTTAATGACATTAACTGGACACCAAGACTCTATAGATACTCTTACTGTTTATGGCCGAAGGGTTTTTTCCGGTTCGCAAGATTCGACAATCAAATGCTGGGATTTAGAGAACGGAAACTGTTTAATGTCATTACCAGGGCACTTGAAACTCGCAATTGCTTCCTGTCGGATCTTCAATGGATTGATCCTCACAAGCTCCGAGGAAAATCAACTTAAAATCTGGGATCTAGAGACCGGAAGTTTCATCGCTGCATTATCAGAGAATCAAAACAGAATTAGCTCGATCGCCTTTATTGGTGGGAAGCTGATCTTTGGGTCTGACAATGACTCCACTGTTAAGATCTGGAATTTTGGCTCTCAAAAGATCCTTGCTGAAATTGCAGGTCTGCTTTTGTCCGATAGCCTGGACAAATCCCAAGCTTTGCAAAAGTTTTTAAAGCTGCCGAATTTCATTAAGCACCAGATCTATGAAGAATATTCTAAAATCCTTGAGTCCAATAAAATCGCTTATTCAGGGAATAGTAAAGAAGCATTCCAAAAAAATGATCTTTCGACTTGTGCACTAAAAGCCTTAGCCATACAACACTATCTGGCAAAAAACGGCGCAAAGTGGCTCAAATAAGAGTCTGTCTGCGGATTCAGAAAGTTCCTTTTTGTTGAATTAGCCCTTCTTTTAAGAACCTTCTTTAAAATATACCTAACCGCCTAATAAACAAGATTTTGAGCTTCTAGTAAAAATATAATTATACTAAATTATTGATTTTAATTAAAAAATATAATATAAAAGATGTTTATTATAATAATACTAAAACAAAAAGGATATTTTTATGTCAGTAAAAGGGGATAATACAACAAATATAGGAGCACAAGCACATCATGCTTTGGCCCTTACACCCTATCAAGAAGCATTCCATAATAATCAACTATTCGCAATATTTCCAAGCGACGTAATGAGCATCATTTTAGCTCAATTAAAACTACCCCAGATCGCAAGTTTTAGCCTAGTTAACAAACTATGCCATGTCATTTCTTTTACATTAGACAATCTTTGGTATCGACTATTTGCTAATACGTTTTCAGCTCCCACCCCTCCAAGATGCAGCTTAACCGACTATCAGCATCACCACATCCTCAACACTAATCTTAAAAATGGCGTCTTTATCGAACAGAATTTGGCAGGTCATGAAGGCAAAGTTCGAACCATTGTCAATGCCAATGGAAAAATTATCTCCGGCTCAAATGACACAACAATCAAAATCTGGGATTTAGAGACTAGAGAATGCACCCACACGCTAAGAGGCCATTCTGCTGCCGTTTCTTGCCTTGCTTTTGACAACGGAAAGATCGTTTCAGGATCAATTGACGGGATGATCCATGTCTGGGATAGCGAAACGGGCAACCACGTGAAAACGCTCGTAGAGAATCCTAATTCAATTAGCTGCGTTGCAATCAGCGACGGAAAAGTCATTTCAGGGGCATCTGATGGGAAAATTCAAATTTTCGATTTAGAAACAGGAAAATGTTTATCCACTTTGAACCATCATGCAGCTTCTATCACATCCCTCGTTATTTCCAATGGAATGATCCTCTCAGCCTCAAATGATGGAACTCTCAAGATCTCCGATTTAGAAACGGGAGCGCTCGTAGACACCATCGATGAGTACGCAGTTGCCCTTGCTGTAGACAAAAACAAGGTATTCTCAGCTTCGATTGATAATACAATTAAGATCTTTGATTTAGAGACAGGTGAATGCCTTCGTACATTAATGGGGCATGAAGACGATATCGCTTCTCTTACTATCGTAGAAAACAAGCTCATCTCTTGTTCCCATGACAATGTTGTTAAAATCTGGGATGTCGACTCAGGAAAGTGCTTACAAACAATCCGCGGTTCTAAAGGCGTTATTCATGACATGACCTATGTTGATGGAAAGATCGTCTCAGGATCAAGCGAAAATACGATCAAGGTCTGGGACCTTCATCCAAAAGAGATCCTTAATAAGATCATTGAAGTGCTAAAAAGCGACTCTTCCAATAAAGCCAAAGTCTTGAAGAAGTTTCTAAAATTGCCAAGTTTTATAAAAAATAAGATCTATGAAGAGTTTTCCAAAATTCTTGAGGTTAAAGGGATAACACGTCCCTCAGATATCAAAGCTGCATTCTGCAATCTAAATTTTGCTGATATTGACTTAAGGGTCGCCGCAATTAAAAGCTACTTGCAGAAGAAAGGTATGCATTAAGGCTTGCTTCTTTACCTAAAAGCGAGCTTTAGCAGTCCACCACAGAGGCGGCGGCCAATCGTTTAATCGACGCCGTCCTCTGAATATTGAAAAGCCTCCTGGACCGCCTCATAAGAGAACCCTCTGCGCAAAAGCTGGGCGGCCACTTTTCTTCTATCCTTGCCTTGCAAGGCCGAAGATCGTTTCTTTAAATATGCCTGCAAAGACTGTTTTTCCTCTTTTTCAATCAACGGACGGAGCTTGGCAACTTCTTCCCTAGAGATCTTCTTATGCTTAAGCATCTGGAAAATGTATTGGGGGCCATGCCCCTTCTTCAGCTCGCGGCGGGCCACCCCTTCCGCTCTGTTCCCATCATGGATGTATCCTTTTTGTTCAAAGTACTCCACAGCCTTCTCAGCAGCCTCGTCAGAGATCCCTTTAAGGACAAGCTTCTGCTTGAGCTCAGGGCCGAAATACCCTTTTCGAGATAGCAAGCGGACCCCTTCGGCACGGGCAGCTTGCGCCTCGATCTCCTGGAACTTGGCTAGAAACTCCTCTTTGCTGCAACATCTCCTTAAAGCGTACAAACGCCTAATAAACAATGATTTACATACAGTTTGCACCCGTTCTCCGTCCCAATAGATGTGGAGTAGGGAAGGATTTTTTAAATCGCCTTCAGAACGCAAAAAGCTCATAATAAACCACTTAAATTAATAACAACCAATAAAACATGGTATAAATTATTACCAATTGATGCTATAATAAAGCTTGGAGAGAAATTGTTACATTAAATCCTCCAACAATTCTTTCCAGTGAGGTTTTTATGTCAGTCTCAGCAACATCTTTCACACCTTCGGATTATCAGGAAAACTTTAATCCTAACAATCCCTACTCCGACTTCTTTAACACTAAAGGTTTCGCAGCCGGATTAGATCGGACAAATAGCTTCTACGTTCAGCAATCCGATCAAGCCAACCAGCGCGCCCAAGAAGCAATTAACGAATCGTTTAATTCCGATTCTCAGACTCCAGTGGTTATATAAGTTAACCTCGTGGCTGCCTAGGGAAACCCTAGGCGGTCATTTTTATTTATACCCAATATACACAAACAACATGAAAAATCGGAAATTTGGCAAGACCCAGTTCGCAGCCAAGACTGCTTCACCTGCTTTGCTCTTCAAAGGTCCACTGGACCTTCAAAGAGTCTTCGCAGCCAGGAATTTGAGCCAGGCGAAGCCAGCGTCGAAACAGCTCAACTTGAATAAGTTGGGCGATGCAGACGGGTCTCAAATTCATTGGCTGTCCGACGCTGCCAAAAACCGATCTTTCATGTTGTTTGTGTATTAAATCCGATTAATATATATTTAAGTTAAGTAAGAGAAAGAAAATATTTTAATTCAAACTGGTAAGCAATAATGTCATCATCAAATCCAATCGGACCTTCTTCTAATACACCTCCAACGCCGCCGCCTACTCCTCCTTCTACGACCCCGTCCACAACCTCTGGCACAACAGGCGGTTCCCAGCAAACTTCAGCTCAGGCGACCCAACAGCTTTCATGGGAAGATCCTACTGGGGCTTGGGCAAAATTTTTAGGTCCCTCGGCCAGTCCTCGGGATGTTGAAATATTCATTGGCCAGCTCATGAAATTCTTTAGCAACGTCATTATTCAACAGATGAACCAAGCTTCGAAACAAGCTTATCAGCAGATGAAAGAGTCGATTGAGGGCAATGCCGATTAGGCGCTTGAATCTCTGTGTTTTCCATGATAAAATATCCTCATGCAGGAAATCACAGATATTTTTACCACATCTTCTGAAGAAACTGGCTTACGGCTAGATAAGCTTCTGGCCAACCGTTTCCCTCAGCATTCCAGGACCTATTTTCAATACCTGATCGACCAAGGGTGCGTCCTCGTCAATGGCGCTATCTTTAAAAAAAGGGAAAAACCTAAGGCCGATGATGAGATCGAGGTCTGCTTTCAACTCACACCCGAGCTTTCCTTAGAGCCGCAGGAGATCCCTTTAAATATCCTCTATGAAGACCCTCACCTGATCGCAATCGATAAGCCAGCTGGAATGGTCGTCCACCCGGCTCCTGGCCACCCTTCGGAAACGTTTGTCAACGCCCTCTTGCACCACTGCAAGGAAATCCAGAGCGATGGCACTTTACGGCCAGGGATCGTCCATCGCCTCGATAAGGACACATCGGGAGTTCTCCTTGCCGCAAAGACTCAGGAGGCCCACCAAAAGCTAGTCCATGCCTTTTCAGAGCGGCGAGTTGATAAGACCTACCTGGCCATTGCAGTAGGCATGGCGCAAGAAGGGCTCATCGACGCACCCATCAAACGCCACCCTGTCAACCGGAAGGAAATGGCCGTTTGCTTTGATGGCAAAGAGGCTAAAAGCCTATGCCGCGTCCTTGGCTTTAGTGATGGACTCTCTTTTGTGGAGATCAAGTTGATCACTGGCCGCACCCATCAAATCCGCGTCCACCTCAAGCACAAAGGAACACCTGTTCTCGGCGATCCAGTTTATGGAAGCCAAAGCACCAATAAAAAGCTTCAGGCCGAGAGACAGCTGCTTCACGCCTATCAAGTAAAATTTAACCATCCCATCACAAACGTTCCATTGGAAATCTGCGCTCCTCCGCCAAAAGACATCGCTGCATTTATCAAGCTGTTCCCAAAAACCAATTTTTGAATACCCTTGTGTATTTTATACCCTTTTGCATATCATTGAATTAGAGAAGGATTAGACAACTTTTCTAATACAGCTACACTGAGCGCATCAAATTAAGGATCGAACTATGAAAGAGTTTGTAGAGTACATTGTGAAAAATCTCGTCGACCATCCCGAGCAAGTACGGATCAATGAAATTGGGGGCACGCACACGCTTATTATCGAGCTTGCCGTTGAGAAGTCCGATATCGGCAAGATCATCGGCAAAAAAGGCAAGACGATCAATGCAATCCGCACCTTGCTGATGTCGGTTGCAAGCCGCAATGGTATCCGAGTCAACCTCGAGATCATCGAAGAAGGCGGATCAAAGGCTTAAATCCTTTCAAGTTACAAGGTTTTACTCGTTCTTTTTAAAAGAACATGGGAAACCTTTGCACTTAAAAATCTAATGATTTTAGAATGCCTATCCCACTAAACGGGGTAAATAAGGCGAAATCATCGCTTTTCTCGAATTAAGCAATCCAGCCTTATATTTCAGCACAACGATAGGAAGAGCTCTTTTTTCCACAGATATCTTTTTAGGAATCGGTAAAAAGCTCTCATCGAAGATCCTCTCATATTCCTTCGCTTTTGGACCATAGATCTCAACAGAAAGTGAATTCTCAGCGAGCATCTGAGGCGAGCGTCGGAATGCATTTAGAAAGCTCTTAAAGTGTTCGATCGACTGCTCTGTGAACGGGATCCACATCCATAATTCATCTTGATGTTTGAAAGGCATGTCCTTTCCTTTGAACAACTCATCGGCGCCAGATACTGTGCTGATCATGTGCAAATGAAAGTCTACTTCTGGCCGGTCTTTCCAAAATTGGACGGCATTGTGGTACCACACCGTGCGCAGATCGTTGCAATATTTAGAAAATGTTGGATAGTTGCAGCTGAACAGCTTGGTCTGTCCTACTCGTGCACAGCCATTTTGTTCCTTTGTGTCATCAAATAACGAGGAGGGCAGTCCCTTGGCCGCAATCTTGCAGTTCTCTTCGACCAAATCTTCTTTTTTCTTGTAGATTTTCCGATAGAGCGAGTACATATCGGGATTTTGCAAAAGGCGCTTGGCAGCTTCCGCTGCAAACGATTTATCTCGAGGAAGATCGTCTAAAGAGACTGCTTCCACCTCTTTTTGCAAAGAAAGGGACTTCATCCGGTTCAAAAGCGATGCAACACACTCGACATCCCTACGGGTGATTTTTGTAAGCAGATCGGTATCGTCCAAAATAGCATAGAGAAAATGCAAATACTCATAGTATTCGCGGCAGGGATCGATAAAACAACTGTCGTTATTTTCAGAAGCGATCTGGCGTTGCAGGAGCCGCTGCATAAGACGTTTGCTTTTTCCTGCGCTGAGATTCTTCTCAACGGATGAACTCTGGCTATCGATCTGTTTTTTACTCATTCCTCCTAAACCGTATGTATCATTGATCTGAAAAGCGATCTCTGCGCATAGGACGTTGGAGGACTGGGCATCGGATACAATACACATGGGAGCAGACAAAGTTTGCAAAGAGCTCTTATGGTGGTCGATGACGCTGATCACTTCAAAATAAGAAGGGATCTTGGTCTCTTCCCGATTGCAAAAATCACGCAGGGTAACAGTTCCTAAGACAGGCTTGTGCAGTTCGGAAGCATAGACGACCCCAAGCGGGATCCATTTTCCATCCTGGTCGGGCTCTGTGACAGTAATGTAGGGAAACGTGCCGATCTTGCTGCGGATCTCTTCCACATCCGCACGATAGCTCACATGCTGGGGATTGTAGCCAAAGACCTCTGTTTTGATATGGAGGGCGACATCGAGCCTCTCGACGTAAAGGCGCATGCTATAAATGGCCTTGTCCAGCGCCCTGATGATTTTTTCGAGGAGTTCAAAAATCTTAGGCCGATTTTCGACCAAAAATCCTGACCGGTCGAAAAGGGTCGATTTTCCAAGCGTCTCGATCAGACTGACAAATTCCTGAAACTCAAATAAGGAAAGGTGCTTCATCGCCATGGCAAACTGCTCGATCGGACAGTTTAGGCCGTTCTTCACCTTGAGAACTTTAACCATGTAGTCTTGCAGATCGGCCTTTTGCTTTTCTGAAAACTCCTTTGCAGGTTCGCATTGCCCGATCTCCATTTGCAGAACAGCTTTGATAAAGCCGGGGATATCCTTCGTCGACAAATCGTTCTTGGCAAATAGGGAGATCAACTTCACGTGCAAAAAGTTTTCGAACCAGCGCAAACACCCATTAAGAAGGTTGATGACTTGCCGCACCACTTCGACGTCATAGCTTCTCCAATCGCCGACATAGTAACCTTGTTCATCGATTAAAATGACCGCATGCTGCGCCGCATCATGCTCAATATTAATGCTTGAAAGGTTCACCTGTTTGCGTGTGAGCCTTTCTTGGGAAAGCAGGTCGATCCCTGAAAGCGATAAGCTCGTCCGGGTTTTTGGCAAATGGTCAAAGATCGAAGAACCGAACATTTCCAAGAACAAAATGCCGATCTCTACTTGGGCCGCTGGAGGTCCGCCAGGCAAGTTCCAAACATGGACCCCGTCGCAAACGCGGGCTCCGAAAGCATCGACCCATCCCCAAAAAGAGGCGACGGTAGTGTCCAGGTCGGGAGAGCTATGGGCCGTTACATAATGGCTTCCGGCATATTTTTTTCCCATTCCAATAGGAAAGAGGGATTGATAGGCGTCGCGCGGGATATGCTTTCCGACAATTTTTGACCTGGCCATTGCATTTTCTTCAGGACTGATGTCAGCAAACTGGTTCAGCCAAAGCTCAAATTGATAAAATGCATAAGGCTCTAAAATATTGAGCTTATTGATTTTTTCAATGTACTCCATCACAGCTGGAAGGAGGAAACAGGGGGGCTTCTCTTTTTGGATCAAATCGAAAAGCAGACGGTTGACGCGGTCGTTCTTCTGCCGGCTGTTCATCCGTGAAAAAGACTGCTCTTGAAATTCTTTTAAAAGCGCCGAAAGGTTTTTAAACTTGATAGGAGAAGGTAAAAAATCTCCTAACTCTTTTGAGGGAGAAGCGCTGGAAACCGTTTTAACGGTCTTTGCTTTTCTTTTTTTGATCATGATGGCGACGAAAGAGATGTTAAAAAAAACGGATTGAGCAGGACTCGAACCTGCGACCGCCCGCTTAGAAGGCGGGTGCTCTATCCAGCTGAGCTATCAATCCAAAACAGCTCATTCTAAGACATCCCCAATCATTTTGCAATTCTAATCTTGGGGAAGGATGTCGATGGCATCGGCAAAGTCTTTTTTATTAGCTTGCGACTCGAAGACCTCTTGCTGCCCTCTTGTCACCTTTTGGTAATCTTCGAAGGAGCGGATGATGTGCGGACGGACAAATATCACCACGTTGCGCTTTTCGTCGTGCTTTCGCGTTTTGCTGAACGCCGCGCCAATCCAAGGAAGCCCTCCCAGGCAAGGCAGTCCAGCCTTATGACGCGCTTTAGTATTGCGGATCATTCCGCTGAGCACGAGAAAGTTCTTGTCAGGGACATGAACATGGGTCACCATGTTAGTCTTGGTCGTCCGGATGCCGTTTACGGAAGCGTTGTTGTTCGTCGGCTCATGGTCCAAGCTCTCCGTGATCTCCTCGTTAAGGTCAAGAGTGATCACATCTCCTTCACCAAGCCGCGGAGTAATGCTGAGGCTTACACCGATGTCCCTATATTCAATATTAGCTGTTGTCTGCTGGCTTTGACCAACCGTTTGAACGACAGATCCTGTAAAAGGGATATTGTCCCCGACGAAAATGGTCGAGTTCTTATTATCTTGCGTGATGATCTTTTGGTTCAGGACAATGGTACTGTCTCCATCCATCTGAAGAGCGGAGACAAGAGAGCCCAATGAGAGATAAGATCTCCCTTTGTGCATGATGATATCCCCGATCACTCCCAGATCAAATCCTGGGACAAGGGGAATTTGGTTCATGCCTGTCGGCGTATTGGTCGCATTAATCCCCTGCATCGTTCCTGCAAAAGATCCAAGCCCCCCTTGCTGAGGCTGAAAATTACCCATCCCAAAGCCCATTTGATTGCGGTATTGCCCGCCTGCCGCCCATTGAAGGCCGAACTCCATGTTTTTTTTCACATCGGTCTCAATGACGAGCACTTCGATGAACACCTGCCGCAACGGAACATCGACTGTTTCAATCAAGCGGCGCAGTTTATCCAAGGTATCGGGCTCTGCAGAACAGAGCAAGGAGTTGGTTGCCTTGACCCACTGAAGCGATTGGATGGCATTGATCAGTTTAGCTGGCGCCTCAGGTTGATTTTTCAGATCTGCGGCAATTTTCTTAAGCGACTCTTCCAGCTCAAGACCTTCATGGTACTGAATTTTATACGAGAAGAACTCATAGCTCTCTTTTGCAGGCAACGGGACGTTAGAAGAGTTGGAGGCGATCAATCCCTCCAAAGGCCTGCCCGTTTGGAAGTTTTCCGGATGGGCCAAGCCCCCTTCCGTTGCCTTGTGGACCACATAATAGTCTGACTCGCGGCTGACGACAAATCCATGCACTTTCAATAATTGGATCAAAGCTTGGACAACTTTAGCCGGGCTGACCGCTTTTCCTGTCGACAAAGAGACATTAAAGAGCATGTCTTTTTTATCGAAGATGAAGTTTTCTTCCGAAATTTTGCTGACAAAACGGATGAACTCAATGACGGGAACGTCATTGAAATTGATGCTGTAACCCTCTTGGATTGATTGCGGCGCTTCCACCGCTTC
>JAFEGF010000075.1 GCA_018240225.1 Verrucomicrobiota bacterium | reverse complement strand
CCCCCAACAAACGGACTCAAAATTTCCTGAAAAAGTCCAAAAAATCGACAGAAACCTAAATCCGTTAACAGTCTCTTAGTCCGAAGCTGTTTACTTATTGACTAGTTACAGCGAATTTTCTTAACTGTTTAATTGTAATTTTATTTTGCCGTTTGAGCTAAGACGGCTGCGCCGTTGTCAAATGAATGATCATTTGGACGTAAATATGGTTCTGTTTTTCTGGAAACGCATGATAGGGGCTTTGCTTTTCGCCGCTTGCTATCACACTATTGTCCATGCAGATGCAGAAAAAAGCTGTCCTCCTCCTGCAAAAAAGATCAAAGACCCGTTTCCCGAGCATATCAGCGCCATGCATACGGAAGGAAAAGGGCTCGGCTATTCCAAAGGATACACGTCTCTTGACCTATTCTTATCGCAGCCTTTCTCCCAACGGCGCTCCGTTCCTTTTTTGGACTTAAGAGGCCATATCTTTAACGATGGCAAGATGGCGTCGGCTTATCTGATCGCCGCCAACATCGCCCGTCTGTTACGAAATGAGTAAGTTAACATAACCCAAGCTTTCGATTAGAGCCATGCTGCAAACTGTCAGCCTTTAAATATCCGTGAATGCAAAGATTCTCTGATCCGCTTTAGAAACTTTTGATGATGTTTGCTTATAAAGTCCAAATGCCTGTAAAGCAGGAGCTTCACCCTATCCTCAATGAACATCCAGAACAGTGTGTAGCACCAAATTAGCAAGATATATGTCCAAGAAATTGCTGCAACGAATATTCCAAATCCGACCAAGAGCGCTGCAACAAGCTGCGTGGAAAGGATTGCGATCAGTAAGATGGGAGCAGGGTAAGGCTTGGAATAAAATGCTCCTTTTGCGCGGGTCACAAATAAAGTCTGATGTCCAGCTACAGACAGCTTAAGGAAAACAAAAGACTGGATCTCGGGAATGCTTAAGCAGAGGTAGTCTTTGGCAATGAGAAGAAGGATAAACGTTTCGATGATGCCGACACAGCCAAGGACGGTGGAAATTGTTAGGACTTTCTTCATTTGCCAACGAACAGGCTGGGATGAGATAGAAGTATTGTCATAAGCAATGGCCAAGATGGGCAGGTCGTTCATCAATGCAAGCAAAATGATCATTACCGCCGTGACCGGATAGAAATTAAAGGCAAGGATTGAAGTGACCATAAAGAGCATGATCCGAATCGTCTCGGTAATCCGATAAATGGAATAACTGTTCATCCTTTCGAAAATGCGGCGAGCTTCTTCGATCGCTTTGATGATCACAGAAAGGCCAGGCGTAAGCAGCACTAATGATGCCGCTGCGCGGGCAGCGTCGGTAGCGCCGCTAACAGCTATGCCGACTTCAGCCTGCTTTAGAGCAGGAGAATCATTTACCCCATCCCCTGTCATTCCGACAATATGCTTGTAATCTTGCAAAACTTTGACAATTTCATACTTATGCTCAGGAAAAACTTGGGCAAAGCCATTGCTTCTCTCTATTTTCTCAATGACATCTTTTGATGAGAATTCTTCTGTTTTGCCGATAAGCTGATCAGCAATCGAGATATTGTCTCCGATCTGAAGTTGGTGGACGATCTCTTTGGCGATGGCAATATTGTCCCCGGTCAGCATCTTAATTTGTACGCCGTTCTCTTGAGCGTGCTTGACCATTTGAATGGAATCCTTTCGCAAGGGGTCAAATAAGGGTAAAAGCCCAAGGAACTCCCATGCTTTACCATCATAGGAACGGGCAACCCCCAATGTGCGGTGTCCTTTTTCTGCAAATTTTTCAATTGTCCCATTGATCTGCTTTTCCTGGTCTTCTTCCAAATGGCAGAGGGACATTATGACTTGAGGGGCGCCTTTAGTCACATAAACAGTCCTCTGTTCAGGATCGCGGACGATGGCATCCGTCCTTTTTCTAACAGGATCAAAAGGCATGAACTTTTCTTGGACATAACCTTTAAGCTCGGAAGGATTTTTGATTCCCTTTAGGATCGCTAAATCGATCGGGTCCTGGTTTTCTTCTTTTGAAGCCAATGCCCCATAGATAATGGGAGTTTGCGGATCTATGTCATTGAAGACAACGGGATCCCCTAATGTCAATAAGTTCTGGGTGAGAGTTCCTGTCTTATCGCAGCACAGCACATCGATGCCCGCTATCTCTTCGATCGATTCAAGCTTTGTGACAACAGCCTGCAGCCTCGAAAGCTTGAGCGCGCCCAAAGCCATTGTGACAGAAAGAACAGCGGGCATGGCCACAGGGATCGAAGCGATGATCAAAATAAGAACAAATTGAATCAGCTCCAGGAACGAGGCATGCCGGGACATCTGGACAATGATCAGAACAAATGCGAGCGCCAAACTAAGATAGATGAGATAATCTCCAATTTGCAGAACAGCTTTTTGAAAATGAGACACAGGCTTGGCCTTTTCAACAAGCTTGGTCGTCTTCCCAAAAAATGTATGCTCGCCTGTAGACGTCACAAGGGCGACCATCTCTCCTTGTTTTGCAACCGATCCTGAAAAGACCTGGTCGTTTGTTTTTTTTGTGACCGGCAGCGATTCTCCAGTTAAAGTCGACTGGTCCACGGTCAGGTATTCCCCTTCGACAAGTTTAGCCTCGGCAGGAATGATATTGCCCAACCTTAAACGGACAATATCTCCGGGTACAATCAGCGCAGCATCCATCTCCTCCCACTTTCCATCTCGCTTTACAAGAGATTTAGGAGCCAGGTTTTTTTTCAAAGCTTCAATAGCGTTTCCTGCTTGAAACTCCTCCCAAAAATCAATCAACCCATTAGCAAGGAGCAAGGCCAGGATAATATAAAAATCTGCCCAATGCCCGACGACCATCGACAAAATGGCAGCAATCTCGATCATCCAGGGAATAGGGCCCCAAAAATAATGAAAAACCTTAAGAAGGAGCGACTCTTTCTTCTCCTCGATGCAATTGGGCCCGCATGCGTCAAGACGCTTTTTCGCTTCTGCTGAGCTCAAGCCCTCTTTAGAGCTTTGCAATTGTTTGAACAAAGTATCGATATCGCTTTTTTTTGCATCAGCGGAACTAATCGAATATGGATCGTTGTTTGTCATGATATATTCCAACATTGGCGGGCTATTTCAAAAGCTTCTTGAGTATGGATTAAAAGGACCTGGACTTTTGAATCGGAAGAAGAAAGAATGCAATCTTCCCTAGGACTAGGCTCATTTTTTCTAGGATCGAGCTTGACGCCTAAGAATGAAAACGCATCACAGACCTTTTCTCTAAGAATCGATGCGTTCTCCCCAATGCCAGCAGTAAAGATGAGAAGATCGATGCCTCTCAGAGAAGCGACCATTGATCCGATCAGCGCATTTAATCGGTGCAGATAAACATCGAAGGCAAGCTTTGCCCTTGCATCTCCTTTTATGCTCATTTCAATGATATCGCGCATATCGCTAGAAATCTTGGAAACCCCTAATAGTCCAGATTCGTTATAGAGCTGCTCCTCAATCCAGTCCACGCTCTTTTTTTTGTCTTTTAGAAAATGGAGGATGATGCCGGGATCGATCGAACCAGAACGGGTATCCATCATGAGCCCCTCCAAGGGAGTAAAGCCCATCGTCGTGTCGATGCTTTTTCCCCCTCTGACTGCGCAAAGGGAGGCGCCCGATCCTAAATGGCAGATCACAGCTCGTAGATCATCCGCCTTTTTGTTCAACATTTCATCCGCGCGCTGGGAACAGTATTGAAAACTGATCCCATGAAAGCCGTAACGGCGGACACCGGCTTCATACCATTCGAAAGGACCAGGGTAAACATGGGCTGCTTGAGGCAAAGTATGATGGAAAGCTGTATCAAAAACAGCCACCTGAGGTGCATTTGGAAGGAGTTTTTCAACGATCTCGATACCTTCCAGCTCTGGGAGGTTATGCAAAGGTGCAAGCTCGGAAAGCTGTCGAATTTTTTCTTTAACATCAGGCGTGACAAGGACGCTTTCAGAAAAAAAATTGCCTCCATGGACAATCCGATGACCTACCGCATCGATCTCGCTAAGAGACTTTAAGACCGAAGTTTTCCCATCAGTTAAAAGCTGCATAGCGTACTTAAGAGCAAAAGAAGCGCTTTTGCCATCTATCCTCTCTATGTGCTGATTGCCTTGGGAGTCTTTGATGCAAAGTGTTGGATCATCAAAGCTATTTTTCCATTGAACAATGGCCTCCCATGAGGCATTCATGGTTGCTTTAGGTTCCTGTTCAAATTGATACAAGTAGCATTTAATGCTGCTGGAGCCGCGGTTTAAGACAAATATGTTCATGTTTTGCCCATGCTCCATTTCCAATTACGGATCTCAGGCATGTCGATGCCGTATTTTTGGACATACTCTTTATGTTCTAGAAGTTTTTCCCTTAAGAATTGTTTGGCGTAAGCAGCTCGCGCCGCCAACTGAGGAATCCGGTCGATGACATCTCCAACAAGATGGTATCGGTCCAGATCGTTCAAGACGACCATATCGAAAGGAGTTGTCGTTGTTCCCTCTTCTTTGTAACCTCTGACATGCATGTAGGGATAATTTGTCCGCCGATAGGTCAAACGATGAATGACGGATGGATAGCCGTGGAAAGCAAAGATCACCTGTTTTTCACGAGGAAAAATATCATTGTAGTCTTTATCGCTTAATCCATGAGGATGCTCGCTTTGCGGCTGCAGCACCATTAAATCAACGACATTGACAACACGGACTTTAAGATCGGGAAAATGCTGGCGTAGAGTTTCAACCGCTGCAAGCGTTTCCAATGTCGGCACATCTCCGGCGCATGCCATGACCACATCCGGCTCAGCGCCTTCATCATTGCTGGCCCATTTCCAAATACCAACGCCTACCGAGCAATGTTTAACAGCAGCATCCATGTCAAGCCATTGCGGCTGCATCTGCTTGCCAGCTACGATTAGATTGATGTAGTTGCGGCTTTTCAAACAATGGTCAGCTACCGATAGCAATGTATTTGCATCAGGAGGAAGATAGATCCGAATAATGTCCGACTTTTTGTTCATGATGTGGTCGATAAAGCCGGGATCTTGATGGCTGAACCCGTTATGGTCTTGCCTCCAAACATGGGAGGTCAATAGATAATTGAGAGAAGCAATTGGGCGGCGCCAAGGGATCTTGCGGCAGACCTTTAACCATTTGGCATGCTGGTTGAACATCGAGTCCACAATATGGATAAATGCTTCATAACAAGAAAACAACCCATGCCTTCCTGTCAACAGATACCCTTCTAGCCATCCCTCGCATAGATGTTCGCTCAACACCTCCATTACCCTGCCGTCAGGGGCTACATGGTCATCAGAATCAAGGATCTGGGCCGTCGACGTCCGCGATGTGATATCAAATAGGGCCGTCAAGCGGTTTGAAGCTGTCTCATCCGGGCCGAAAACTCGAAAGTTCTTTTCTTCCCAGTTCAGCTTCATGACATCGCGCAAGAACGCTCCCAGCACTCGAGTCGCTTCTGCCGACACGGAACCTGGATGCTCGACAGCAACGGCATATCTTCTAAAATCAGGTGTTTTGAGATCGCGCAGCAGAAGACCTCCGTTTGCATGAGGATTGGCTCCCATCCTTTTCTGGCCCAATGGAGCGAGTTCAGCAACTTCTGCAATCAGCTTCCCCTGCTGATCGAAAAGCTCCTCTGGCTTATAGCTCCTCAGCCATTCTTCAAGGATCCTGATGTGCTCCGGATTACCTTCAAATCCGCTAAAGGGCACTTGGTGCGCCCTCCATGTTCCTTCGATAGAGAGTCCATCCACTACCTTTGGGCATGTCCACCCTTTTGGAGTGCGGAAAATTACCATGGGCCAAATCGGACGTTTTGCAAACCCTTTTACGCGCGCTTCCTCTTGGATCTGTTTGATCTCGGCAAACACAACATCCAAAGTTTTAGCTAAGAGCTGATGCATCTGAGCTGGATCATCACCCTCGACGAAATAGGGCTTATAGCCATAACCGCTAAATAGCTTTTCCAATTCTTCGTTTCCTATCCGCGCCAGCACCGTCGGCTCAGCTATCTTATATCCATTCAGGTGCAGGATCGGAAGAACAGCTCCGTCCCGCTCAGGATTTAAAAACTTATTGGAATGCCAACTTGCGGCCAAAGGCCCCGTTTCCGCTTCTCCATCTCCTACGACACAGGCTGCAATCAGGTTAGGATTGTCAAATACAGCTCCATACGCATGGGATAAGGAATACCCAAGTTCCCCTCCTTCGCTGATCGATCCAGGTGTTTCCGGCGCTGCATGGCTCGGTATCCCGCCTGGAAAAGAAAACTGTTTAAATAAAGCTCTAATTCCTTGCTCGTCTTGAGAGACGTTCGGGTAGAATTCGCTGTATGTTCCTTCAAGATAAGTATTCGCAACAACTCCCGGAGCCCCATGTCCGGGTCCTGTGACAAAAAGGATATTCAGGTCATTCTTTTTAATGATCCTGTTCAAATGAACATAAAGGAAGTTAAGACCAGGCGTCGTACCCCAATGTCCTAACAATCTTGGTTTGATGTCTTCAAGTTTCAAAGGTCTTTTTAAGAGAGGATTATCGTAAAGGTAGATCTGGCCAACGGATAAATAATTGGCGGCGCGCCAATAGGCATTTATTCTTTTGAGTTCATCTGAGGATAACGGATGTGACATCAGCACCTTCTATTACAATCTTATACACATTAATTATTATATTTCATTAATTCACCAATTGTCATATTCACAAAATTAATATCAACATTAATAAGGAAGGATTTATGTTGCAGGCAAAAAAACTTGGAATTGCTGGGGGAATTATTTGGGGACTGTGCATGTTTATTTGCACAATTCTTTCGATGTATACCGGTTATGCTAATGAGTTCCTGAAAATCATGGGAGGCATTTATCCAGGCTACACTATTTCAGGGTTTGGAAGCCTGCTTGGACTCATCTATGGGTTCCTAGATGCAGGAATCGGTTTTTTTCTCCTAGCCTGGCTGTACAACAAAATGGTTAAGACAAAAAAAGCATAATGCTGAGGCAACTTCAACTCGAGATCACGTTATCGATTGTTAATGGACACTTGCTTCCGATTGGATTTGGAATAAACGTGACTTTAGTTTAATGATCCTATTCTCATGTATCTCCTCAGAGCACTTTGATCGGACGGGATGGTCCCATACCGTGTTTGGCCATGCTGGATCGTTCTCATAGCGAGCGATCACATGGATATGAAGCTGCGGAGTCTTATTCCCGATTGCAGCGACATTGAGCTGGGCCGGCTTAAACTCTTCCCACATGACCTTTTGGACAAAGTCGAGCTCCTGGAGAAGCTGCAGCTGATCTTCTTTCGAGAGGTCCATGATCCGTGAAATGCTGTTGCGGCGAGGAACGAGGAATAGCCAAGGATAATACTGATCATCCTCAAAAAGGACGCGGCATAGGGGCAAATCGGCAATGAAGCTCTTTTTTTCAAGATTAGGATGAAGTGTGAAGGCCATCTGCAAACCTTTGGATGAAGTAGGTGGGAAAATCATCGGGAGAAATCTGATTAATGGCGCATTCAAGGCCATGGTGCGCAACCCGGTCCGCCATAATCCCTGTGCGCATGACCAGCGCAGCTTTCATTCCCATTCGACGAGCACCTCGGATATCGGTCTCAGGGGTGTCTCCTATCATGAGGATCTGTGCAGGGTCGTTAATGCAATGATCTTGAAAATGGACAAGGGCCATCGCGTAGGCCATCGGATGGGGTTTGCCGATGTAGAACACCTGTCCGCCCATTTCTTCATAGAGCGCAGCGATGCTTCCTTGCCTAACGACAGCTACAGGTGGATTGCCTTCATGCGCAAAACGGTCGGGGTTTGAACAGACCATCGGCAATTTCTTCTCGATGATCTTTCTAATTTCTTCTCGGAACAGTTCCGGATCGGTCTGGTCGATCCCATCGATGTGCGGGATCGAGAGGTAGAGAAAGTCAGCCGCGTCGACGTTTGCGGTCTCTTTGAAACCAGTCCCTTGAAAAATGGCCTCGTGGGAGGAAAACCTAGGATGGACGCCGCCGAACAGAAAGTAGGCATTGTTTGGGGTTTTGAAGGGAAGTATCCGGTTCAAAAAAACAACTCTTGACACTTCGCCCGATGTCACGAAAAAATGAAAGTGCTTGCCTTGGACAATCCCATGTTTTTGCAATTTGCTGATCTCATTGGACGCTTGCTGCGTCGTGTTCGAAAGGACGCCGACGATCTTGCCGCTAGAGACTAGCTTCTCCATGATCTCTTGTGCGCCAGGGAGCAGGCCGGAACCGTTGCCTCCCCAAAACACACCGTAGGCATCGAGAAGGACCCCCTTAAATTTGTCGGCAACCGCGTCGATGCCTGGGAAAATTTCAATCGTTTTGCTCATGGGCAGTTGATCCTTAAAAGAAAAACAGAATACCTTAACCCTAATTATTATCCCTAGCAAGAATCTCTTCAAAATGGCTGAATTATATAATCATAATTTTAATTTGATTTCAAAGATAGAATGGGAAGTTAAGAGCGGTCTTTTTTCTGTATTTTCAAAGCAAATTTGTATATACTAGTTCCAGTTCAGGTTGAGGCGGAATTGGCATCCAAAAAAAAATTAGAAGGCCAAGCGCCCGCCCTATCTAATACGAGAGGAACATGCAGAAGCTGATTCAAGGAATTGTCGATTTTAGAAAGAATTTAACAGAAGAATGCCGGGAGATGTTCGCTAAGCTGGCATTAGGCCAAAAGCCTGACGCCCTCTTCATCGCATGTTCCGACAGCCGGGTCGTACCTAACCTCTTTGCGTCGACCAACCCGGGCGATCTATTTGTCTTAAGGAACATCGGCAACCTCATCCCTCCGGTTTCAACTTCGTGTAAAGACAATAGCGCTTCCGCTGTGATCGAATTTTCCGTCCATACCCTCAATGTCTCTAACATCATCATCTGCGGACATTCTGAATGCGGCGCAATGAAAGCCCTTGCCCAAGGCGTTGACAAGCACTGCTGCCCCAATCTGGATTCTTGGCTCAAGCACGGCGAAGAGTCCCTGATGAAGGTCAGACAAGGGGTCACCATCAATCCAGCCCTTTCCGAAGAGAACCAAATCTCCCAAATCAATGTCCTCCAACAAATGCAGCACGTTGCAAGCTACCCTTTTATCCAGGAGAGGCTTGAAAAAAAGCTGCTGCGGATCCATGGATGGTGGTTCGACATCGGCCAAGCGGATGTCTACTGCTATGAAGAAAGCATCCACCAGTTCGTCTTGATCGACGAGAACGAAGCCAAATTAATTCTTGAAAGATTAGGCTAGCCTCAAATTTTCTCTTTACACTCCGAAAAGGTATCTAGAGTATTCCCTTACTCTCTATCTTGTTCCACTCTTTTTATGTAATTCTTATTATGTAAATAAAATTTCTTTAATTGTAATTTGATAAATTTTGTGATATAATGAATCTAAGCCACTTTTATTATTTTTAAAAACTAAAAAGGAATTATATATGGCTACGTTAGATAATCATTTAAGGTTTGGAAAAGTTCCATCCCAAGAAGAGCTCGATGATCTGTTCAATGATCTGTACCAAGATGAGGACTGCTTCGATTCATTAGCCCCGATGCGTTGGACCCTCCCCTCAGTACCTAAAGACCTAATACCTGGATATTCTCATGACGCCTCTCCAATGGGCGCAACAACTCAGTCCACTTCCGCTGTCATCGCAGCGAAGTCCCCATTCCCTTCGCTGACCCAAACAACTTCTCAAATCCCATCCATTACACCGACGCCAAACGGCGATGGATTTCAGAGCCAGTTGTTCAAAGGACTCAGCCAGCAGCCTACCCCTTCTTCAAGCCCATCAACTCCGATCAGCTGTGAATTTAAAAGCCCCATGTTTCAAGGGCTTATCCGTGAGCAAACAGTTCCACATCTCGCTTACCGCGCCGAAGGAAAAGAAGATGCCGTAAGACCTTCTACTCCCAGAATGATCATGTGCAAGACCAATGATCGAATCCCCTCTACGATTCCAACGAGTCAAATCCTTTCTGAATCGGACTTCGATCTGATCTGTTCCCATTTCATGACTGGCGAAAAAACATTTAAACCGCGGTCGGGTCTTGATCACCCCCTGCACCAGGAAATCAATAAGCATGTCAATGCGCTTGTCCTTTCACCTAACGTTCTTAAGCTCGATGCGGAAGCTAGGGCCCAATGCGAGCAGCTGGTTGCAGAAATATGCCAAGCGACCATTCTTCCTATTCCCCAGGAGCTCATCGAAGTCGCCGTCCGCTACCACATGTTTAAAGCCATTATCAACAACCTTGGCTCATGCAACGACCAGCAAAAAGCCATCCTGTTTGCTATCGCGACAGGCAACGGTCTTTTCAGCTTGCCGCAATTGGACGCAAGCGAACGCCCTCTTACCGTTTTAGGCCAAGTGATCACCAAATCAAACAAGTTCATTAGCGACGGGATCCATACAGTTGCCACAGCAGCTCAATCGGGAAAAATGGCAATGCGCCAGCTTGCCAAAGACGCTTCCTCTTCCTTTAAGGAAACGTTTTCTTTGCAGCGCAAACCGATCGATTTCTCTTCCGTTTCTCTCCCGCAAACCTCTCCAGCTACAACCTCTCAATTACCAACCTCTCTGCCTGATCGCAGCACAACTCCTTCCACAATGCCGACACCGTCTGAGACTGTTCATCAATCCCTGTACCCGAGCTTGACAGATGATATTTCGGAAGTCCCAGCGGCAATTGATCGCGATAGAACTCCTTCCGAGTGGGTGCCGACAACTGAACTTGGTTTGACAACGCCTATAGTGAAAAGGCTAAGCGACCTTCCTCCAGACCAAGTTGGTTCCGCCAAGGGGCGGATTGTCGTCCAATATGTGGGCAAAGATGGAGACAAGCTCTTTATCCGCGGCACAGGACCTAAGATGGGCTATTGGGGCGAAGGGATTGAAATGCGCCAAGAAAATGGCTTGTGGATCTACGATTCTACGGATCCATTTGAGACATTTGAGTTCAAATTGATGCTGAACAACCACCTTTGGGAAGAGGGGAGCAACCATCTCATTTCTCAAGGAGAAATGATCGGAATTCCAACAATCCGGTTCCACGATTTCAGCTAATCGATTAAACGCCTGGGCTAATCTCGACTTTGCAACTTTTTAGGGCCCCTTGCCTCGTCCATTCGCCCCCTGACGTTCGATCTCTTGTCGAACTTAAGAGATTTATTTAACCGGGAAGGGGTTAGAAACCCCTTCCCGGTTAAATAAACTCCT
>JAFEGF010000074.1 GCA_018240225.1 Verrucomicrobiota bacterium | reverse complement strand
CGGCTGATCGAGACCATGCAGAAGTATTTGATATGGAAGCCTCAGTATGAAAAAAGAATTACAGCTGTTGCCGGTAATCTGAAAGAGCCGTTGCTCGGACTTAAAATGGAGGCCTTTCAAAAACTTGCTGCCGAAATCGATTCGATCTTCCATTTCGGAGCGTTTGTCAACCACGCCATGTCTTATGAGCATCACAAGAGTGCAAACGTACTTGGAACCCATGAGATCCTCCGATTAGCAAGCATGAACCGCTTGAAGCCCTTTCATTTTATCTCCACTGTCGCGGTGGTCGAAGGGATCAAAACCATGCCTGTTCCAGAAGACACCGATATCGAGCAAAGCAATGATCTTTCGAATGGTTACGCTCAGAGCAAATGGGTGGGCGAAAAACTGATCCACATTGCCCGTTCTAGAGGGATGCCTTGCAATATTTATCGATTACCGCGGGTATGCGGCGATTCAAAGATCGGCTCCGGCCCAACTGGAGACTTCCTTTGGCGCGTGGTCCAGGCATCTGTTCATCTTAAACTCGCCCCTCGGGTAGAATTATATGATGATCTCACTCCCGTTGACTATCTATGCGATGCGATCCGCATCATTTCTACCAAGCCTGATTGGATCAACTCTGAATTTCACGTTGTCAGTCCCCATTTGATCTCCTACATGGACATCTTCAAGTTCATAAAAAAGCTTGGGGTGCCATTGGAGCTGACAGATTATCACACTTGGAAAAAAACATTGGTCGAACATGCCACAACAGAAGGAGATCCGCAATTACAGGCGCTTGCCTCTCTGTTAGCAGACCAGGATTTATCTCAACCGGTCGATGTCGTCACCTTGGCTTCCGAACATGTGCATGCGGCATTGAAAGGATCTGGCCTCAAATGTCCGAAAATCGACAAAAAGCTATTGATGAAGTATATCGACTATTATATGCAGATCGGATTTTTGCCCCCTGATGTGTAAACTCTATGGAAAAAAAAGTTCTGTTTTTTACAGATGCTCCACCTGAGGACAAAACCGCTATACATATCTGGGTAGGAAAGACAACATCTTCTCATGAGCAGCACATTCGTGAAATTCTCGAACGTTATTTAGGTTCTTCCACATTCAAATTAGAATCTTTGCCTGGAGGCAAACTCTTTCTTCCCAATGAATCCTTGCATTTTAACCTCTCCGATTCTCAGGAGTGGGTTGCCATGGCGCTCAGTTGGGAAGCTCCTGTTGGAATTGATATCGAAACTATCCGTCCTTTTGAAGGGATGGAGCAACTTATTTGCGATTGTTTTTCTCTTCAGGAACAGGCCTACGTAAACAACCCTTATGAGACTAAAAAGCCCCTCGTCCGTTTTTGGGAAATTTGGAACAGAAAAGAAGCTTGTTTCAAAGCTCTTGGCCTAGGATTGCAGGATAACATCAGCCATTGGGATTGTTATGGCAATGATTGGATCCTTGTGAATCAAGTATGGGTCCGATCCGTACCTATGGAACATCCCCTGTCCTTAGCTGTAGCGATTCGAGAATCAATTTAAATATATATATTTCACATCTTCCAGGATCAGGGGACAGGACATTAAAAAAATAGTTTTTTAATGTCTTGCGCCCTGCTTCCAGGATTTAGTGGCTTGCTGAGAAAAGAAGCCGCATGGTATCATCAATCTTTTCTTTTTGCCGGGGACCCTCTCGAATTGAACGGTCCGAACCAGGTCAGGACCGGAAGGTAGCAGCCTTAAGGATGCGGTTTGATGCGAGGAGAAATCTCCGGCTTTTTTCTTAAAAACTGATCGTCATCCCTGCAAATAGGCCATGGATGATGACAGCGCCGTTCGTGTCGATCTCTTTTCCAGCTCCCGATGTCAGCCGTCTGCTGATCTGATCCTCTGCTGTCGCTACGCTCGACAAAAAGATCATCTCGTACCCAGCGTGCAAGTTGATGTGATCTTTAAATTGAAACCGGAACCATGTCGCTACATCGGCAAAACAGCCGTTCTGCCATTTTTGCCGCTTGAGGTTGCGCAAGGTTACCGTATCATTGATATCTTTGAGCAGCTGCTTCTGTTCTTCATGGTCCATCATCAGGCCGAATTTCGCAAAGATCTCCCATGTGACAGTCTTTGTCGGATTGACTTGCAGGTCAAGACCCGCCTGAACGCCGAACGCATCGCTTTTTGTATGGATCTTGTAATGGCTCTTGTCAGGAGGATTGACATAGGTGATGACGAGGCTCTCATTGAAGTGGAAATAACGGAGTCCGAAAATGCCTGATAAAGAAAAATAGTCAACATCCCGAGGCGTCCAATGGCGCCAATAATTGGCCTCTGCAGTCCAAAAGCCCGTGCCATAGTCCCCTTTTGCCTCAGAAGCAAAGATATAGTCTCCGTCATAATTGATATCCTTAAAACCAATGAAAAGGCTTTCGTCGCCTTTGCGCTCCTTATGCCCATCCCAATCAGCAACCCAGAGAAAATTGGCTTCCAAGCTCATCTTGGGGTTGTTACGATATACGACATCGATGCGAAAACCCGGCTCGAATCCTTGCTCATTGATCAAACCATTCGTTCTAAGAACGGAAAAATCTGTGCAATTGCCGCAAAAACGAACCTTGTCAAAATCACTGACAATGCTTTTTGCCGTCGAATGCTGCCGGCGCATATAGACAAAATCGCCCGTGATGTTCCAATGGTCGTTCAGATTGACATCATGGGCCGCCATCAGAGGTTCGGAAAAGGTCATAAAAAGACCCGCGGCATAGAGAAATTTCCAAGGAAGCTTCCTGTGTCCTGATGCTTCTTTGGCAACCTCTTTCCGCACTTCTTCCATATGGTCCATCCAGTTTCCTATCAATAGTCGACTTCGAGAAATAAATTTTTAAGTTCACTACTGTATACCCCAAATAAGCTCTGATTGCAATCTTCTCGTTCAGCCCATCTAACATCATTTTTTAAATAACTAATTATCAGCTATTTAAAGATATGTTTTTACAATTGGAGCAATACTAAAAAAATCAATAGCGAGATCAAATCCAGTTTTTCAAAAAGTCACTTTATCGCACTGGATGGCTTAGTCAAAAATTCAATGATAAGCATGTAAATTTTAATTCGCATTAAAACAAACCAAACAAATTTAAAATACACAGATATTAAAAAATTACATATCCAAACATCTAAATTCAAGTTTGTTATTAAGTTGATCTAATGTGAATTTAAAGCTATAATTAACAGCGAATAAATAATAAAACGAAATAATAACAGGCAATTATTATGGCTACCTCAACTAATAATGATGGCTTATTTGTTTCTTCAAATCCGACGACGGCGGCAGTTCCGCAGCAGCAGTCTTGGTGGAGAAGAGGTCTTTCCGCGACTGGCAGCTTTCTTTCCGGAACAGCCTACTATGCATCGCGCCCTCTCGCATGGGTCGTCAACCCCATTGGCGATGGCCTAGCATCTGGAGTCGTCACAGGCGGACAGAGAGAATTGACAACGATGCTCCAACCCAACGGGCCAGTTGCCGAGCAAGTCAAAAATTTACTCACCGACGCGCTGATCAAAAGACCGCCGCAGGAACTCTTCCGCTTAAAAGAAATTTTAGATGCTGTTCTAATCCATTCCGCTCCTTTAACTCCAGTCCTTGCAAAAGAAGCGCACCAATGCATCGCTATTTTGAATGAAGAAGCATTGCAAAAACTCGTTCCCGACCTCTCGCCGCAAGGTAAAGAGATCATTGCGAACATGCAGCTCATGTTCCAGGCTTTGGTTCCGGATGAATCAGTCGTTTCCACCCTTCCTTCTGCTCCGCTCGACATCACTACCCATAGAGAGAATCTCGAAAAACTATCTCAAGTGATCCACGTCATGGTCGAAAGGCACCAAGGCTCGCTTGTCCAGGCAATGGCATTTCTTCAAGAAGCGCTTGTCGGAAACCAATCGGGACTGATCGGCCAGGCGATCGATATCTTGAAATCAAAGCTGCTTGACACCAATCAAAGTTCATTGACGCCGGTGGAAAAAAAGTTATCCCAATTATTCAGCGAATCCCCAGACAGTTTAAGGGGCATGTTAAACGAATCAGAAAGAAGGGTTGTTGGTGACGCACTTGCGTTACTGCGTCAGAAGACAACCTCTTCTGCACATGCTCCTCAGGAAGGGTTGAAAGAAGAAGAAAAAGTTCTGCTTAAAACAGCCATTGCAATTGCCAAGGAAAAAATCGCTCTGCGCACAAATGCAGCGCTTGCAACTTTACACGAACAGCTGAATGCACCTGTTGGACTGCTCCGAACGTTAAGAACTGGTTTGAGCACATCAGACCAAGAAGCTGTATTGCGCGTACAAACCTTATTGGAAAGAAAATTGCATCCGACAGACGGCGATGCTGCGCCATGGACCCAAAGCGAATGCGTCCTGCTGACGCAGACATTGCAACTGTTTGGCCAAATGCATATCACTGCCCATGAGGCCTCCATCAAAGAAGCGATCGATCTCATTGAATCAAAGCTTAGCGGCACAGAGGGCCCCCTTTCAACACTTACCTCCCCTCTTCAAGAAGCTAGCAGAAGGCTGTTATCCCAAGCAAGGACCCGCCTGCGCGGAAACTGGGTCTCATTAGGAAAAACGCCTCAGCGCCTCGCTCATCATCAGTTCAAAGAGACCGACCGCCCTATCTTAGAAGCGATCCAATTTCTGCAGCCGCAACTTCAAGACAAACAGACATCCGTCTTAAGAGATGCGCAAGGATTGATCCAAGGCCGTTTGAGCGCAGATGACGCGTCGCTTGCAGAAAGCAAGCGCCTTTCAGCCGGCGAGAGGATCTCTTTGCAAGAGATAGAACCTTTGATCGCTGCAGAACTATCGGGTGCGGAAGATCTTTCCGGCAACCGCCGCCAAACGATCTTATCGCAATTGAATGCTGCATTGAAGATCGTCCAAAACAAGAATGCAACACCGGAACAAGCTCTTCGCGCAGCAACGCTCGAACAGCTTTCCGATAAATTAAAGCGGGAAATGTCAGCTCTCTTGAAGCTCTACTCAGGCTTGCAAGATCCTGCCGTACCCGTATTGCTGCCACTATTAAAAACTGCGCAGGAACAGTTGATCGCTCAAGACGGCCCGCTTGCCTTTCTTGAAGCTCGGATCGACAGCAATGCGCATGATATCGTTACGCAAGCTATCGATTTGCTAAATGCGAAATTGTTTGAGATTGGAGGACCGATCGATGGCTTCAGGCGCAATCTTGTCGATGAAGGAGGAATCATCGATGAGGCAATGCGCCTTTTAAATACCGGCCTTCTCGATTCCGAACGGGGAGTTTTGACCAAGGCCACAACTTATTTGAAAACAGAACTGACACAAGCGGCATCGGATTTATCGACCCAGCTTTTAGATGAAGAGGAAGGAGCATTTGCTAAGGCGATCGATCTTCTCAATAGAAAGCTGCAAGCAGAAGATGGGCTCCTTGCTACTCTCGATACTAAACTCAACCATGAAGAGCATGGAATCCTCGCAAGGGCTGCTGTTGTTCTCGACAAAAAGCTCAATGAGCCGGGCGCATTCCTCGACCGTTTTAATGCCCGCTTGAATGCAACTGCCCACCCTAAAATCTCAGAAGCGCTGATCAAAGCGAAAGAACTCGAAGATGCCACTTTGAAAAATGCATCGGCATCGCAACAGAGCCAGATCGCAGCTAAACTGCTGCTTGGCATTACAGAGATCTTAACCCGCTACACAACAATTTTTAAAGATCTCGACCTGCGCGATCATGATTTAGACAAACTGACGACCCTTCAAGCTCAATTGGGACGATTTGCATCAAGTCCGATCCCGACATCTGCTGAAATCCAAACTATCTTAACTGAAGCGATCGAAGTCCTCCAGCACCACCATCACAGCCAGCAAGGGATCGCAGCTAGGACCGGAGAAGTGCTTGTCGACCAGCTTCAAAAAGCCCTTGTCCAACCGCAAGGCCTAATCGACCAGTTCAATGACAGGATCAATGCGACAGCGCATCACCATCTGATCAAAGCCCGAAAAGAGCTTGCTGAGCTGCAAAAGGCCTACGAACTCAACGCATCGCATGCCGATTTACACCGCCTAAGCCAAACTTTGGCGGCAACACTTGGACAGATCAATGTCGACCATGCAGCAGTCTTTGCAAAGAGCCTCCTGCGCTTTGATGACCTCGACAAGGTCCGCGACCTTCAGGAACAGCTTAGACTATTTACCGAAGACTCCTCCCCTTCCTTTGATGTCATGCGGGACCATTTCCAAAGGATGGGCGAAATGCTCAACCACCATTGCGTAACGCAGGCGGGGATCATCGCTAGGACAACAGACAACTTGGCGACCCAATTTTCCCAAACGCTGCTCCAACCTAATGGGCCTCTCGACCAGCTCAGCGAACGCCTCAATGGAACAACGCATTCTGCTTTAACACAGTGCGCGCAATCGATGTCGTTGTTGAAAGATGCAATGGCAAAACGGGCGACAAAGCCCCACCTGCATGCGCTTGCGGCCAATTTGGTCCGAAATATCGATACACTTGAAAGAGACCGATTAGCTATCTTCTCGCGCGCTCCGTTGCGCGATGGAGATCTGCACGCATTGGCTAACTTAAAACAGGCTCTTGCCGCCTTTACACAGACTGCCGCCCCAAGCATTCAAGAGCTAACTCCAGTTCTACAGCCTGCAGTTGCAGTCGTCGACCACCATGTAAAAGTCCAAGGGGGCATCATGGCTGGGACAGCAAAAGCTTTTGCCGACCAATTGACCCATTCGGTCATGCAAGACGACGGCATCGTAGAGCAACTAGGCAGACGCCTTACCGATCCAGCCCATGCTCATTTAAGCGAAGCGAGGGAAGCGCTGATCAAACTGCAAACGGCCGTTACACAAAGGACGCCGCGCGCTGAATTAGTCAGGCACGCTCAAAATCTTACCCAAGCCATCCAACGATTGATCTTATCCCAGGGCGATGTCTTCCAAGATCCGCCGCTGCGCGACGGTGATATTGAAGCGCTGCAAGGACTGCTCCCCCACTTAGCTGGGTTCCAAGGGGAAACGCTGCCGAGAAAAGAGGAGATCCTCCCCGTTTTAAAAGGAGTGCTCGCCATCCTCAATTACCACTTCCATGCGCAAGCAGGATATGCTGACAAATTTACCGATGCCGTCACAAAAGGGCTCGACCCATTGCTCTCCCGCTTTGAAAAGCTTCCGAGGGCGATGTACGACGCCTTCATGGGAAGGGATCCGGAAGCTGGCGGACCGATCGATGAAGCGCCTCCTGTCGATGAAACAGAACAAGTGACCATCGGAAGCTATCTGAAAAAAGCGAGCGAATACCTCGGCCAAGCAATCGCCGAAGGGGCGTCCATCGCATCCCAAAAAGCGGTGACAAGCGTTGCCGGATCATTGCTTTACGCACTCGAAGGTTCTTTGGAATCGATCGAAGGGAGGGAAAATTTCGACCGCCCCCGCGAAATGCTCAAGAGCCTGATTGCCCAAGTCACCAGGATCCAAGCATCTGGATCGATCACGGAGCTTCAAACCGCCATCAAAGGCAGTCTGGATCTGTTCAACACATTTAAGATCTACATCAACGGGTTCAGGGTTCCCAAGATCGGAACGCTCGGAGAGCCTGTGGAAAATCCTGAAACACCGTTCTTAAGCAACATCACACAGCTGAGAAGTGCTTTACAAAGAAGCCCTGGCATCAATACCGATGAAGAGGTGGATTGGAAGGTCAAAGCGCAGGAAGAGAAGCAAAAGTTCGTCGATAACACGACCAAGTATCTAGCAATCAAGCTCATCTACGAGAAATTTTGCGGCCTGACCCCTGTCAGCGATCAGTTGTACTTCACTTTGATGCGCGATGCCAAAAGACAAGAAGATCCGGAAGCAGCCTTAAAGGCAGCTTTCTTTAGACAGCTGGAAAATGCCAATGTCGGCTGGTTCAAACGAGGCATCGCCCATGCCGCTTACTTCATTTTCTCGTACGTCCTAAGCAAATTTATTCAGAACTTGAGTTCGACCTACTTAGAAGAAGCGTTTAAATTTATCGACGAGAACAAAGGCGATGACTTCACGACGCTGAAAAACATGCTGATCAATAACTTCACGCGTTATTTGACAATCCTTGGAGGCGCCTATGAAAGGGTAGCACATAATCCGCAGCCTGGCGACCGCCTCTCTGAAATGCTGAAAACAGAACTGGAAAAACCGGAATGCAACCTTGGCAAGAGCAATTCTGAGCTTTACGCTGGCTTTGCTGAAGAAGTGATCAAAAAATGCACAGGAAACCGGTTTGTTTCTTGGCTATTCAAGGTATTTGTCGGAAATGAGGAGGCGATCGTCAACGCTATTGTGAACCAAAGCGTCGGCTCGCTCATGGATACCAACGGCTATACCCATGCGCTTAATTGCGTCGTCGTCGAACAGCTGCAAGAAGTCCTTTCTGTGATGCAAGAGGAATACGCTCATGCCCAAGAAGACGGGACATCTGTCCGCCAAGACGCCTTCTCGAAACACAAAAAGACCGAGCTTGCCGGACTTGTGAAAAACCTCTTTGAGATTCTGCAGAAGAGCAAGTGCCAAACAAAAGATGAACTGAAAGCTGTTGTCGAAGGAAATTCAGTGTCCCATAATGCCGTTAAGCTCGTTGACGACCTTTTCATCCAAGATGTGATCGAGAATGTCACCAACATTATGGCATTAACAATCGGTACCCTTGTCAAAGAAGACCAGCTTCATAAACTCACCTACAAGTTCACTAACCTTGTGAACACAGTCTACGAGGCCGGAGAGTCTTATACCATCGACGAAGTCAACGCGAAAGAAAAAGAGCTCACTGAATTGACAGACAGGATCCTTAACCTCTCGATCTTGACAGCTGTGGAAGAGAAGTTTGACTTCACAGGAACCAAAGAACAGCAAGAGACAAACCGTCAGATCGGCGACCTTAAGAGAAAAACAGAGGCTCTGACTGAAGCGGCATCCCGCGACCTGCAGGCTTTAGCAGATTCTCCCGACCTCAATTCTGTTGAGTCGACGACGAAGCTTAAAACAGCCATTCAAGAAGCTCTCGCTTATGAAACGGAATGTTCCGCTGCATCGTTTGAAGCTAAAGGAGGCCAGCTGAACGCCGACAATAAAGAGGAGCTAAAGGCCCGCTACCTCGCGGTTGCGAAGAACTCAGCTCCTTACGTCGAACACATTTCAAGGATGCGCACTGCCCAGAAGCAGATTGAAGAGCACGCCCAACTGCACCCAGAGCTTCGAGGCATGCTGCAAATCAGCCAAGAGATCACTAGGCGCCTATGCGGCAACACCCATACGCTTGCCGACATGAGCTGGGCAAGAGACCAGATCACCATCTTGGAACACCATTTAGAACAAGCGAACCGGATCCGCAATCAGGCCGCTCTGACAGAAGAGTTGACAGAATCGATCAGAGGACTTGCTTTCTCCCTGAATGAACTGCACCGCTCGCTTTCCATCATGGAATTTGCAATGGAACAGGGAACGGACACTTGCTTGACGGCTCAAATCGTCCAAGCAAAGCAGCAAGCGTTCGGAGCATTGATCCTCCCTGCGCAGATCCGCGCCAACATCGAACTGCTTAAAACGCAGATCCGCAGTTTAAACGACGACAACTTAAGCAGAAGGCTCTTTGTCCAGATCGAAGCGATCCAAAACAGCAACTTCCAAGAACAGCTCGACAACGCCTTTGCAGAATTTAGGCGGATCAGCGTGGAAAGCCTGCGTCAATCCGCAGCCCAAGTCAATGAACAAAAAAATAGGATCCGCACAAACACGGCAAAAATTGCAGAACAGATCAACGGGTCCCGATTGCTCGATGAGACCTACGTCCAAACACGCATGCAGACGATGCATGAATCGCTTGTACAAGCCCGCCTGAACATCGAATTGATGAAGCGCAGCTACCAATCTGCGGATCCACGCCTCGTCGATGTTGAAACAAAGGCGCTTGCCCTTAAAAATGCGATCAAATCCAATATCGAGGCTGCTGAGGTCAACGGCATGGCAAACCAGCTGGATGCGGCAATCCACCAGCTGTTGGAGCAGCGAGACACTGTGTTCCAACGATCGACCTTGACTGGTGAGCAATTCGATATATTGACCCTGACCCAGCTTCAACTGCGCCATCTCCAGCTCGTGCAGTTCCCGCCTCAGCAAGCCGAACATCGAGCAGAAGAGGTCAAGAGAATAAAGGAAGACGCTCTACGGAACCTGGCCCCTGCATTAGAGATCTTGAGCTTCCATACATCGGAGCAATCGAAGCATAACGTCTTCAAGCCTGTGGCCTATGTCAACAAGGCCTTGATGGATATGAACAGCTTTAAGAACTGGGCGACAGAGCTTGTCTTCGGACGCGTTAAAGACCGCGTCGACGGATTGATGACCTTCATCCGCCGCGAAGACACCTATAAGTACGGGCTGACGAACCACATGTTCTTAATCCCTTACCTTCAGCATCTGAGGGGTTAAGAAGCAGTATACCTCTAATTGATTTCTTCCCACTTGCGGAAGCGCGCTTCGTAGCGGGCCAATGCCCTCCTGAGAGCGCTTTCGCTGTCGATCCCCGCTTCTTCTGCTTGGGCAATCCCTTGAAGCATCGCTTCGCCAGCCTCTTCTTCGCTGATCTCGCCTTTCGACGCAAGCAGTTCTTGAGCGAGTGGGGCTTCCGATCGGATAATCCGCTTGATGATCTTCTGAGCTCTTGCTAAAGCAGGGAGAGTTCCCGGAATCCCGTCCAAGCGGCTTTTTCCAGTTTGATCCCCTTTTTCCTGCTTTTTGATCTGCTCCCAGTTCCTGACGACATCATCAACGTGGTCGACCTTGACCTCGCCAAAGACATGGGGATGGCGGCGGATCAGCTTTTCTTTGACGGTCCTAACGATATCTTCCATCGTGAACCGCCCCTCTTTCTGAGCCAGTTTTCCATAGAAAATAATCGTGTAGAGCAAGTCGCCAAGCTCTTCAACGATCTGCCTGTCTTCGTTGGAGTCGACGGCCTCGATCACTTCATGCGCCTCTTCAAGCACGTATGGCTGCAAACTTAAGAAAGTTTGCTTCTGGTCCCAAGGGCAGCCCTCAGGGCTTAGCAGCTTCTCAGCCACTTCAAGGAGTTCGTTAAATTCTTTCATGGCTTACAGCATAAAACGCTCTGCACAAAAAACAGAAGCCTTTTTTGCAACCTTCTTAGAGACTGTCCACAAACCAAGCTTTTTAGTTTTTTGAGATTCTTTTTGATGAGATTTCATAAGACCTTAGTCGTTCGGA
>JAFEGF010000073.1 GCA_018240225.1 Verrucomicrobiota bacterium | reverse complement strand
GGAAGTTCTCGCTGTGGAAGTAAACCAAGATGCCGCCTTTCAAGAGGCGGCATTTCCGATCGGATCCGCTTACTCAGCAATTTGCTTGAATCCTTACCCTTTCCAGGAGGAGATCTTTGAACCCAATTTTGACGTGATTTTAAAAAAATACGCTTTCAGGCTAAATTTTACCTTCAGCCTAACTTCCAACAGGGATTTAGCAATGATGATGTCATCTTTGTACAATTCCTGCAGAACATCTGTATCTTGAGTGAAATCAACTTCTCCCAGCTTTTGTTTTACTCCGAAATAGCGGCCATTATAATAAACAATATCAACATCGCAGATTGTTTGGAGCAGTTTAGGCGGATCGAGATCAATCTGGATCGGCCGTCTTTTCGCTGAACGAGGACATAGGGTTAATGCGCCCGTTTTGATCAGAACATTCGCCATAATCAGGCTCATCGGCATTTCAATACGGTACCTCTCAAATGCAAGTTCTGCATCTTCTTTCCATGTCTTTAGTTTTTCTAGCGCAAATGAACTGAAATCGCTGCTTTCCGGAGCAACAGACACAAGTTCGCCCTGTCTTGTAATAACTGGGGTACGCTCAGTGACAAGTCCTCTTTTGGCCATCAAATGCCTTCCCAAGCGGGTTGGGGATGGAATGGGCCAGTCTTCAGACTGCTTAAAGGAAAGACCTACTTTTGTCCTGGCGATTAGATCCTCCACTTCATCTGAAGTCAGGAATTTATTTGGACACAGGACTTTCGCTTTTTTTTCTAGTTCTGCAATGACTTTTTCACGGTAGGGGGTCCTAAGTCCGAAAAAACTAAAATCAATATCTGGGTTTTCTATCGTTTTTTTGGGCAAAAGAAACTTACTATATCCTAACTCCATAAATGCGGTTGGAGCATATTGCGAATAAAACGGCACTGTTGACTCGACCATCGTCCAAATAAAAGAAGCGCCCGATGCCGCTTCAGGAAATCCCTTCCATCGTATAGGCCAGTGTCCATCGAAGCGTCCATTGAAGGAATCGCCAAAAGGGATTTCAGTCGTTACAATGCCATAGGTAACGTTCGTTTTTTTGATCCTATCGCCCATTCCAAGCAAGAAGTTCTCCCAAAAGACATTGATTGCCTGCGAATGAACTTCATGGCTGGAAATTGTGACCCGATGGCCAAGTTCATGAAGGCCTGCTTTAAACCAATTATACATGTCCTCTAGGGTCTTTCTTCCTTTTGGGGTATGATTGGATGTGCAAAAATGAAACCACATAAAAATCGATGAGATTGACTAGCTTTCATGAACGGTTGGTTAGCTAAAGGAGCAGATTACATCATTTCGATTGTTTCCGAACATGCTTTTTCTATGGAAGAAAGAGAATTTAAATTCTCGAATCAAGATAAAAAGGATTACCGAACCTTGACGACAAGAGCCGAAAGATTGTCCGTAGAGCCCGATTCATGGGCTGAAAAGATGATGTTCCTTGCAAGAGCGCCTGGAGTAAGAGCGCGGTTCAAATGAACGGCCCTGGCAACGTCGACTGTCCGTGCGACATCGTAGATCCCGTCGCAGCAGAGGACAAGGTGGCTGCCTGGGTGGATATCGGACAATGGCTTCATCGCAATTTTGGGACGAGCGCTGATCGCTCCATTGAGCCGATGGTCCCCGATCGCCCTAGCAACTGCCAATATCCCATTGACCCGAGGAACTCCCCCCATATTGAAGACAGTTCCGCCGCGCCGTTCAATCCCCCGCCGATAGCGTGGATCATCTGGTTTAGCATCTTCCGTTAACTGCTCAGCTGTTCCGTTGTTGTCCAAAATCGTCCTCGCATCGCCGACGTTTGCCGTCCAAAGCTTATTATCTAAGATCATGGCGATCGTCGCTGTCGTCCCCTGCCTCTGGGCAATCTCTGGATGCTGGACCTTAAAATCATGGTTCAAACGGACGCTTGTCATTTTTAATGCGCGCCAAATCCCTGCATCTGTCAGACCGTTGGGGTTATATTCGACGAGCACCTCTGATAATTTCCCCTGCAAATGATCGCGCACATAACGGGCAGCCATGGGACCGCCATGTCCATCAAAGATTCCGAAGAGCTGGATAGGAAAAGCTCTTTGCCCGACTTGAACGTTGAACTGCGCAGCGATGTGCTCATCTTCCATCGTAGGACGTCTTCCTTGCGCATGCGCAATCCCTACAGGGACATGGCCAATACGCTCTTCGTGCATCTCCCACGTCGCTGGCGCTGCTTGGTACTGGAAAGTCTTGATGGGCTCGCGCGCCATCTGTTCCGCATTCCGCTGCAGCTGCCTCTGCATAGCTTGGGCGATCTCAGCATCACCTTTAAGGTGATTTTCAAAGCTTTCCGGATCAGATTTGACCAGTCCAAGCCAGCTTAAGAAAGACCAGAAGCAGTTGACGACCGATTGCCATGCGTCTGCTAGATAACTGCAGAATCCTTTGGAAACGGGCTCTACATGCTGCATGCTGCGAAGCGTCGTCTGGGCGGCAGGATGGATTTGAGGAGGCGTTGCCGATCGGCTCGGAATAAAAAACGAGACATCAAGGCCGCCGTTCCTGGTCGATGGGATTGAGATTGAGCGATTGGCTCCGGGAGCATCAAGCCTTGTAAAAAATGAAGGACTGCACTGAAATCGGTCGGAGCCTTGCTGCCTAGACGGAATAATCGACATAAAATCCCCAAATAAACATCCTAATCTAGATTAATATTATAACAACAAAATCGAAGAAAATCAACAAAAACAAATAATTAACAAACAGTTTTATTTCAAATTCAATATAAAATTAAAACAGATTAAGCAACTTTCCATATTCAACAAAATCTTTCAATTCCTATTGACGCACTCAAAAAAATTAATTAATAAGAAGGTTAGGTCAATAATAAAATTAACACAATGATTTTGCGCCTATTAAAAAAAGAATTCATCTTTGGCCTCTTGCTGCTGCTTTCCGGATGCGTCTCTATGCCGAAAGATGAACAGCGGGAAAACCTCCTTTCCGCTCCTTCCGTCCAAGATTCGGTGGCGAGCAGCGTCGAGAGCGGTCTGTTTTCCCTTGGCGCTTGGCCTCAAGAGAATTGGTGGGACCTGTTCCAATCCGCAGAACTCAACGAGCTGATCGCAGAAGCGCTTGCCCACAACCCCTCGATCCAAAGCATCGAACGGCGTGTGGAATATGCCAAACAGACGGCAAAAGGGGTCCGCTCCAAACTATTCCCCTTTCTCTTCTTCGATGCTGACGAGACCTGGCAATACTTGAGCAAAAATGGCCTTTACCGCGCTTTAAATCCGAAGGTTCCCCTTAATGCCAATCTTGTCGATCTGACCCTTTCATTCACCTATGAGTTCGATTTCTGGGGGAAGAACAGGAACCTTTTCAATGCTGCGCTCGGAGAAGAAAAAGCCCAGGAGGCAGAGGCTGCGCAAGTCACATTGATCACGACGACTGCAGTAGCGCAGGCCTACTTCGCCCTTAAGACCAACTTGGTCAGAAAACGCCTTTTCGAAGCCCTCTACGATCTGCGCAGCAAAGTCCTTGACTTGCAAGTTCTCCTTCAAGACAAAGCGCTTCTTTCCATGCTGCCTCCGCTTTTATCAGCAGAGGACCTGCTGGAAGCAGAAAAACTCCTCTTTAGCATCGAGCAAGAGGTCGAAACGGATAAGCACCTGCTTAATATCTTAGTTGGAGCCGGCCCTGATGCTCCCTTGCAGATCGCCGCGGAACTTCCTCCTGCTCTGGACAGCATCACTATCCCCGACAACCTTTCCATCGATCTGTTATCGCGCCGCCCCGATCTGATGGCCCAGATCTGGCGGGTCGAATCGCTTGCCCATGAAGTGGGCGCCGCCAAAGCTGATTTCTACCCGAACATCAATCTGACTGCCTTTGCGGGGCTAGAGAGTATTTTGTATCGCAACCTCTTCAAAGCAAGCAGCAAGGCAGGCGGACTCCAGCCGGCAATCCACCTGCCTATTTTTACCGCCGGACAGATCCGCGCGAACGTCCGTGCCAAAAAAGCGCTCTTCGACGAGGCGGTGTTCTCCTACAACCAGCTCTTGCTGCAGAGCGCCTCTGAAGTCGCCGATCTTCTTGTTTTGGCCAAAGCGACATTTGAACAGAAGACCGATCAAGAACGGATCGTGCAAGCTGCCCTAGACCGCTGCGAGATCACCTCATTGCGAAGGCTGAGCGGACTTGACAACAGCCTTGCCGAGTATTTCATCGAAGAGGAGCTGATCTTAAAAGAGCTCGATAACGTGACCCTCCTCTACACCCAGTATCTGGCAACGATCAAGTTGATCAAGTCCCTTGGCGGCGGCTACCAATCAGCCTACAGCCTGCCCTTAACGGCGCTAGGAGATGGACAATGACAGCAGCAACAACATCTTCTCCCTCCAACCATAAAAGGAAAAAGATCACCGTCATCTTTTCCTCTGTCTGCATCCTGCTGGCCCTTGCATTCTTTTTCTTTTGGCTCCTCTACCTTCGCCACATCGAATACACAGACGACGCTTACGTCGAAGGGAACCAAGTCTACATCACCCCTTTGCGCCCAGGCTTCATCACTGCGATCCATTCCGATGACACCTATTTGGTGAAAAAGGGGCAGGTCCTCATCGATCTCGATAAGACCGATGCGGCAATCGCGCTCAACCAAGCAAAGAAAAATCTCGCCCAGGTCGTCCGCGAGGTCTGCCAGATGTTCCACCAAGTCTTTGTCTATGAGGCGGAGATCGAAGTGAAGAAAGCGGAGTACATCAAATCGGCGCAAGACTTCGAACATCGAAGGGATGTCATCTCCGATGGAGGCGTATCCGTCGAAGACTTCGAGCATGCGATCGCAGCCTTAAGCAGCAGCTTTTACTCGCTGCAGATGACAGAGCTCCTCTATGAAAAATCTCTCAGCCTTGTCCAGGGGACATCGATCAAGGGGCATCCCCTTGTGCTCGAAGCTGCCGACAGAGTCCGCGATGCCTGGGTCCAGCTATACCGCTGCCGGATCTATTCGCCGGTCGAAGGGCTTGTCGCGCAGAGAAAAATCCAAGTCGGGATGTGGGCCGATGCAGGTCAGATGTTAATGAGCGTCATTCCTCTCGACCAGATCTGGGTCAATGCCAACTACAAAGAGACCCAGCTCAAGCACATGAGGATCGGCCAGCCTGTCAGGATCACCTCAGACCTCTATGGAGATGATGTCGTCTTCCACGGAACAATCGCAGGGCTTCCCGGCGCAGCCGGCAACGCCTTCTCCCTACTCCCTCCTCAAAACCTCTCCGGAAACTGGATCAAGATCGTGCAGCGCGTCCCCGTGCGCGTCTCTTTAGATCCCGCAGAACTTAAGCAGCATCCTCTGCGGATCGGCCTTTCGATGGAAGCGATCGTCGACTTGCGCAATCAAACCGGCCTGCTGGTCCCAGAGACCAATGAAGGATCGCCCAAGTATGAAACCCCCATCTATGAATGGGAGGAAAAAGGGGATGAAGAGGCAATCGGCCTGATTCTCAATGAGAACCTCGATCCGAGCCTTGCCGCTTACGCTGAGACGCCGCTGCTCATCGAAATGCAGGAAGGATATGCCAGAGAATAAATCTTATCCGATCCCTCTCTATGCCGCTCTTTTCTTCATGCTGTTCATGGTGATCTTCAACTATACTTTGAGCATCATGGCCTCTCCTTATATTGTCGGAGAGCTAGGGGGCAGCAACGACATCGCCACCTACTCGGTCTCGCTCTATGCGATCGGCAACGCCCTCAGCATTCCATTAGGGAAGCCTCTTATTGCCCGCATCGGCGCAATGCGCTCGGTTTTCCTATTGCTCACGCTATTTGCGTTTTTCTCATTGCTGTGCGCTATCTCTCCCACCAATCCCTTTTTCAATGCAGCCCGTTTTTTGCAGGGGTTTGCAGCAGGGCCCCTTTACGCAGTCGGTTTCCACCTGTTTTCATGGCTCCAGCCGAAAGAAAAACGGGGACTTTTCTCATCCATTTCCTTAATGATCTTCACCACAGGGCCTGTCATCGGCGCTTGCTGGGGAGGATGGGTTGCCTACCGATGGCACTGGCAATGGGTCTTTTACCTGAACGTTCCCCTCTTGCTCCTCTTAGCCTGGGTCCTTAGGCATTCCCTCAAGCCATTGACAGAACCAGCAGTCCCTAAAAAACCATTCGACGCCATCGGCTACCTCTTTTATTTTGTGAGCATATTGTCCTTAAGCTTGGCCATCATCTTAGGACAAGAGCTCGACTGGCTCCGCTCCAATACCATTCTCACGCTTGGAGCCATCGGCATCCCTTCCCTGATCTTTTTCATCCTCTGGGAGTTGAACCACGAAGAGCCTATCCTCGATCTAAAGCTCCTTAAACGTCCTGTGCTATCCTTTGCTCTTTTTAATCTCGCAGTCCTTTTTTCCCTCTATTTTGGGATCGTGATCCTCCTTTCGCTTTGGCTGAAGCTCTGGGTGAACTACACTCCGAACTGGATAGCCCTCTTGATGGGCGTCATGGCGCTGACCGCCATGTTTCCGATGTTCCTGATCGATAAAAGAATCGCGCGGATCGACAATCGGATCTTCCTGGCCTTATCGATCATCTTCCTGATCATCTCGAGCTATCATACAATGCGGTTCAACGTCGATATCGACTTCGAACGGATCGCGACCTCAAGGATTTTTGCAGGGCTTGGCCTGGCCTTGTTCTTAGCTCCGATCTTCAGGCTTTGCTTCTATGCACTTCCTAATGAAGAGAGCATGTTCAAGGTGCTAGGCCTCTTCCAAGTGACAAGGGCCCTTTCAAGCGGCCTTGGAGCATCGCTCTACAACGTCGCCTGGATCCGCAGACAGGTCTTTTACCACGACAGGCTTGGCAGTCAGATCACCGCAGAATCAGCGCAGACCCAAGAGTTCTTCATCCAAGCAAACTCGGTTGGGATCCATGGCGAACATGCCAATGCGCAGCTTGAGTTTTATCTGCAGCGCGAGTCCTCATCCCTTGCCCTCGACGACTGCTTTTACTTGATGGTCTGGATTTTAGCCGGCCTCTTGATCACATTTGCATTCACCTTCCTTGCCAAAAAAGGAACTTTCGTCACCGTAGAAACAAAAGCGTCTCCTTAAAAAAAGCTGAACTTTTCTATTTGAAAATTAGCTGCAAATTCATAGAATTTTTTCTTGTTTTACGACTCCAACGAGAGGCATATTCTATGAAAAAACTCTTCCTATTGAACATCGCGATCGCTTTTTCCGCATTCTCGACCCTTTTTGCGGAGCCGATTGGATCCTACGAAGAGTTGACTGCGGCAATCCGGACCGGAGAGCATTTTGTGCTCCTCTTAGACCTTCCTCAATGCACAGGTAATCCCCGTTTGCCGACCGGATACTTTGCTCCAAGCTCCATGATGCTCATTCCCGGCACAGAGACAACGTCAGAACGGGTTGCGACATCTCTGTTGCAATTCAGCGACCATACCGGCAAGCCAGCCTATGAGTATGTTAAGTTCACGATTTATGCAGATGGGAAAGTTACCGTCCGAACAACGTATTATGATCCTCAGACCTTCACGCCCATCGGAACATCCCATACCATCGATTGTTCGCTCGGCCACGGGCTTGAGATCCAAAAGAAAGAGCTCTAGTGTCTAATCTAAGAGACGGCATTCTACATCGCTGTAAATGTTCTTCATCCTGTATTCCCTAGCACTTTTTTGCGGTTCGGGAATGCAGAAGTTCTTATCGCGCGTCCGATCGGAGCTGATGAAATACAAATGGGCTGCTAACGAAAAAAAAGCCAATTGCCTCTGAGTTGGAAGCTTCCCGCCCCCTTCCTCATATCCCAAGGAAAAGGCCTTTTTTAACTTTTCGATTTGTTCCAGCGACAAGAGTTCTTTAGAACGCACCTTCTGATTTTCATCTAATAGAAAGGAGAACCTCTGGTGCTCGATGTCTGCAATAAAACTATAGAAGTCTTTGGCAGGTATCCCGTTAGGCATTCCATCCGGATCGATGCTTTCATAAAGCTTCGGAGGATCGATCCAAGTGACCCTGTTCGTTTGCGGCTCGAAGAAGACATTGATCAGCTTTGTATCGCCATGGATGACAGCGGTCGGAAGCGGCTCCGACTTCATATCGGCAAGCGTCTTTTCATAAAGCGCCGCAAGCTTCTCGATATCGATTCCATGCTGGGGATAGGCCTTTAATTTTTCCACAGCCAGCAGCAACAGCTCTCCCGTTTTCTTTTCCAATGCCTCAGATAAAGCCAGCGGTTTTCCCCTATGCGATCGATGCAGCGCCGCCATCGTACGGCCGCATTCTTTCAGGCCCCGTTCCAAATCGGCGAATGGCAGCCCATTTCGATAATGGCCCAGCAAGGAGCTTCCAGGCGCTGTGCTCTCGCAGAGGAGAAAGTAGTCCTTGTCCTCATAATGAAACCTTCCTAACGCCCTCATGCGCGGTGAGGAAAAGTTGGCAAGCCCTCTGCTGGCGAGGTAATTGAGAGAAAAAACTTCGGGGAAAAAATTATCCGAGCTCTCTTGAAAGACCTTAAGGATCCCCAAAGAGCGATTGCGAGCGCGGTCTTTAATCGCAAAAACCTGGTCTCCTGAATACCCAACTTCCTCTACGGCTTTGATATCGAAGCTCGACGCAGAAAGTCCAAGCGCTTTGCAGGCAAAATTTTTCAAACAGGAATCGAAGCTGTCCTTCTTTGAATAGTTAGTCAGGATCCGTTTTGCAGATGCTGCCGCAGCTTGCCTTGCGATAACTTTTGCCTGTTCTTGCTGGCTAAGAAGCAAGACCTGGCTGCATTCCCGTTGCAAACGCGGTGCATGCTCAGGAAGAGCAGCATAAACATAAGGAGGAGGAGGCGGAGGTAAATCAAGCGGCATTAACGTTTTTCTTGCGGTTGTTGAAATAATGGATCGTTCCGGATCAGCTCATAGAACTGCAGATTAAAAAAGTATGCCTCCTGATATTTTTCCCGATGCTCAGGAATGACAATTTCTTCAAAAGTCGGATTCCCGGCAGCATCCTTTGCATACCGGCTCAGAGGCTTAAAGCCCGAGCTCTCAAGCGCATCTTGATGCCACTGCTGGACAGCATGATCTTTTTTCATCTCATGCCATTCTTTGTGGACATCGAACCCTTCCCCTGCACTAGCCCAATGCAAAGCATGGTGCAAAAAAGGGATGTCCAGATCCTGGCATAATTTTTCGATGATCTCCTCGGGGTCTTCCGCCAGCTCCTCGGCAGACAGCAGAACGATCCGATTGGGCGACTCCTTCTTCACTATTTGGAAAATATGGTAGAGCGGTTCATACCCGATCAAATAATTAAGCATTGATGGACAGAATTGGCTCTTCCGATAAAACGAGATGACCGAAGAATGGGGATCCCGCATCAGAAAGACAAAAGAGACCCGCTCGTCGCGAACAAACTCGAGATCGTTCAAGAGATACTCCTCCAAGTCAAAACTCATCTCTTTAACGAAAACTCCCTTGTTCTTCGCAGCATCGAAGAGCATCTGTTTCACCTCTTGATAGGTTGCATGGAGCCCCGGTTCAAAGACGTAAGGGGCATAATGCGGGTGGAACTCGCAGACGTAGGAAAGATGGAACGGTTCGTGGAAGACCTCAAAATCTCCGCGCGCCTGCATCATCCGCGCGCAAGCTGCAGACATCGACCTCGGAGGCGAGATCAGGAAAACAATGCGCCCTGAAATTTCTTCCGCAGGCAGCTTCACCCAGGCAATTCCCAATGCAGCACAGACCACCCATCGTATCCAGGACATAAAATACCTTTAGAAAAAAAGAATTGATGACAGCCCCTTCCAGCATCAGTCGTAGGCATAAGGCGATCGAATATACCTGCTGAACAGGAACCAGACAAGCAATTAGATTTAAGACTCGCGACTTGCAATCCTACGGTTTAGCGACTGGCGGGACCGCCATAAACAAGGGAATAAGCCCTTCCAGCAAGGTCGGATGAGTAAAGATAGCATCCCTTAATGTCGTGTAAGGAAGACCGGCTAACATCGCGATTTGGACTGCTCCGATGATCTCTCCTGCTCCCACTCCCAAAACTGTGAATCCGAGGATCCGGTCGCTTTTGGCATCGATCAGAGCTTTCATGAACCCGTTTGTTTCAGATAGAGTCCTGGTCCGTAAGACAGCCGCCATCGGGATCTTTGCAAGCCGATAAGCGATCTGTTTAGCCTTGGCTTCCGTTTCGCTAAGACCTATCCGGGCAAATTCCGGATCTGTAAACATGCAGAAGGGAACTTGACGTCCTGTCGTGCTCCTGGCCCCTCCAAAAATGTTATTAAAAACGATCCGGTAGTCATCATAGGCGATATGTGTGAAATGGGGACTTCCTGCGCAATCTCCCACCGCCCAGACTTTTGCAGCCGTCGTTTCCAAACGGTCATTCACTTTAATGTAGCCCCGTTCCGTCACCTCAACGTTGGCAAGCTCAAGGCCGATCTCCTGCGTGTTAGGAATGCGGCCTGTCGCAACCAACAAATGGCTTCCTTCCACAATTTGATCTGAGGCGCCCGACAAGTACAGCTTCACGTGCTGCCCAGATTTCCCTTCGACCTTGCTGACACGCTGCTCGGTCATGATGTCGATCCCCTCATTCTTGCATATATCATGCAAACCTGCTGATACATCTTCATCTTCCCGATGCGCTAAACGGCCATTGCGCTCGATGATCGTCACCCTGCTGCCTAAGCGGCGCATGGCTTGCGCCATCTCCAAACTGATATAACCTCCGCCCAAAACAAGAAGGTGTTCAGGAACTTGGTCCAGCTCCAAAGCTTCGATATGCGTCATGGGACTGGCCTCGAGAATTCCTGGAACGGGATCGATCTTGGCTCGAGTCCCCGTGCTGATGATGATCTTATCTCCTCGAAGGGTCCGCTTATTGCCTTCGGGCAGCAAGACCTCAATGGTCTTAGGCGCAATGAATTTTCCCGAACCGATGATCAGCTCAGTACCGCTTTTCTTATAATTGTCGAGGTGCATGTCGATCAGCCCATCGACCATCTCCCGTTTGCGGTTTCTAACCGCATGCATGTCGATCTTGCAATTGTCTTTGCTGATCCCGAATTCCTGCCCCCTCCAAAAAAAAGAGGCCGCCTTGGCGCTATGGATGATATTTTTGCTGGGAAGGCATGCGATGTTCGGACAGGAACCGCCGATATATTTCCGTTCAATCACTGCGACGCGCTGCTTTTGCTTAGCCAGCGACCAGGCGATATATTTTCCCGCTTCTCCGCTTCCTAGCACCACCGTATCGTATTCTTCTCGATCAACCATCATTGAGCTCATTGTATAACTTATGAAAAAGACAGGAATCTGTACCTGTTCATTCTAAAATCAACTTATCAAATGGTTTTTTAAGCAGAGAGACAATTTTTAGAAGAAG
>JAFEGF010000072.1 GCA_018240225.1 Verrucomicrobiota bacterium | reverse complement strand
ACGAGAGCTGATATTAACCCCGTCATTTGGATCAAAAAGTAGGCTCAAAAGAACCAGAAAATCGACAGAAGCATATTACTGGGATAGGTTCAAGGGATCAAAAAAAGCGCGAAAAGCAAACGACGCTAATTCAGAGAATGTTTCTGAAGGAGGCAGAACTAAAAACAGTAAAAACAAAATTTTACCGCAGAGGAGGCTTTGCCGCAAGAAAAGCGGTGTTTTTGCGGCGAAGCCTCCTCAGTATTAAAAAAGCCTCCTCATGAATGCAGATCTAAGATCCTGGACAAAAGATTGCTCCATTCGTTACTATTTTCATACTTAATTGCATGAACACCAAAGACCCAAACAATTATTATGGAAAAGCCTAGATACGATCATCAGCGCATTGAACAAAAGTGGCAAAAATACTGGGAAGACCGGCAAGTTTTCAAGTCAGAGGTCGACCACTCAAAACCTAAATACTATGTTTTGGACATGTTCCCTTATCCTTCAGGGGCTGGACTGCATGTCGGCCATGTGACCGGATATACAGCGACGGACATCCTGGCAAGGTACAAGCGGCAGAAGGGATTCAACGTGCTGCATCCGATGGGCTGGGACAGCTTTGGGCTTCCTGCGGAACAATATGCGATCAGGACAGGGACGCACCCTTCGATCACCACGGAGCAGAACATCAACACCTACCGCAGGCAATTGAAATCGCTTGGTTTCAGCTACGACTGGGGCAGGGAGGTCGCGACAAGCGATGCTAAATATTATAAATGGACCCAGTGGATCTTCACAAAATTGTATGAGAGGGGCCTTGCCTACGAGGCGGAGGTCCTTGTTAACTTCTGTCCGGCGCTTGGGACCGTCTTGTCCAACGAAGAAGTGGAAAACGGCCGGTCCAAAGAGGGGGGATATCCCATCGAAAGGCGGCCGCTTCGGCAATGGATCCTTAAGATCACCGCTTATGCAGACAGGCTGATCCAAGACCTCGATCTGATCGACTGGCCCGAGAGCTTAAAAAAACTTCAAGTGAACTGGATAGGAAGAAGCGAAGGCGCCAAAGTCCATTTTATCGAAAAGACGACGCAAAAGCCGATCACTGTTTTTACCACATGCCCCCATACCCTTTTCGGGGCGACCTTTATGGTGCTCGCTCCCGAGCATCCCTTAATTTCTGAGATTGTGACAGAGGAACAAAAAGAAGAGGTCGAAGCGTATCGGAAAAAGATTGCGGCAAAAAGCGATCTTGAAAGGACCGATCTCAACAAAGATAAGACAGGGGTTTGGACTGGCGCGTATGCACTCAATCCCGTCAACGACCGATTGATCCCGATCTGGATCTCCGATTATGTCCTCATGAACTATGGGACTGGCGCTGTCATGGCCGTCCCTGCGCATGATGAGAGGGACTTCGAATTTGCCAAAAAATTTGATCTGGCGATCGTTCCGGTGATCGAGCCGGCAGTTGACAAGCATCCTGAACTGGTCCCGGACGGCCTGAAACCTGAAGATGTGAAGATCGAGGTGCTTAAAGGGGACCGATGCTGGTCGGAAGACGGGGTCATGATCAATAGCTCCCACGGCGTTTTTTCGATCGACGGCCAGTCAGCTTCTGAAGGGAAGCGCATGGTCACCAAATGGCTCGAGAGGAATGAAAAAGGGGAGGGGACTGTCAATTATAAGCTGCGCGATTGGCTCTTTTCCCGCCAGCGTTACTGGGGAGAGCCATTCCCTATCCTGCATTTTGCCGATGGAACGAAACGGGTCCTCGATATCGATGAACTTCCATTATGCCCTCCAAGTTTGAACGATTACAAACCTTCCAGCACAGGGGAGAGCCCGCTTGCCAAAGTGACCGACTGGGTCGAGATCGTCGATCTTAAAACGGAGAAAAAAGCCAAAAGGGAGACCAATACGATGCCCCAATGGGCAGGTTCCTGCTGGTACTACTTGCGTTTTTGCGATCCGCTTAATGACAAAGAGGCATGGGACCCTGAAGTGGAAAAATACTGGATGCCGGTCGATCTCTATGTCGGAGGCGTCGAGCATGCGGTCCTCCATTTGCTCTATGCTAGATTTTGGCACAAGGTCCTCTATGATTGCGGTTTTGTCAGCACATTGGAGCCTTTCCAAACCCTGCGGAACCAAGGCCTTGTCGTTGCAAGGTCCTACCAGAACCCCAACGGCGGATATGTCCCTCCGGAAGAGGTCTCAGAAAAAGAGGGGCGTTATTTCAGGATCGGCTCCAATGAAGAGCTCCAAAGCCAAATTGAAAAGATGTCCAAATCGAAGCTCAATGGCGTCACCCCCGATGACATGATCGAAGATTTTGGCGCCGATGCTCTCCGGATGTATGAGATGTTCATGGGCCCATTCGATAAAGAGAAGTTATGGAACACCGATGCCGTCAATGGCTGCAGGCGCTTTTTGAACCGGGTCTACGATCTTTTCATGTCGGAGAAGGTTTGCGAGGAAGACACGGAAGAGGGCTTAAAGCTGGGGCACCGCCTTGTCAATTTTGTTCAGAACGACATCGAAGCGATGCAGTTCAATACGGCGATCGCTAAAATGATGGAGTTTATGAATGCCTTCGCTCCTCTTGATAAGTACCCAAAGCGGGCCGTGCAGATGCTTATCCAGGTCCTCTATCCCTTTGCTCCGCATATTGCGGAAGAGGCATGGGAGCATTTGGGAGGCAAGGAGAGCTTGACCTATTTGCCCTTCCCGCAGGTAGATCCCGCTTATCTTGTTGATGAGACGATCCTCTATGTCGTCCAAGTGAACGGCAAAGTCCGCGGCAAGTGGATGCTGCCCAAAGACAAAGATCAGGAAGAGCTGCTTGCATTCATTAAAACGCAGCCGCCGATCATTAAACATGTGACAGGCACGATCACCAAAGTTGTGTATGTCCCGAACAAGCTCATTAATATCGTGTGCGATGTTTAGTTTTATTTACGACATAGCCCTGCTGCTGCTTGCGATCATCGCCCTTCCGAAAATGGTGTGGCAATGCTTGGCGCAGGGCAAATACAGGAAATCCTTAAGCTCACGCTTGGGTTTTCGCATCCCAACCCTTCCGAAAGACAAGAAGGTGATCTGGATCCATGCTGTTTCCATGGGAGAAACACGCGCTGTGATCCCATTTTTCCGCTTGGTCCGGAAAGGATTTCCAGATGCCTTGATCGTCATTTCGTCGACGACGGAAACAGGACATGCCGAAGCTAAAAGGAGCATGCCGGAGGCGGCCGCCCATTTTTTTCTCCCCCTTGATTTCTCCTGGATTGTCCGCAGGGTGATGAAACGGGTCCATCCTGATGCGCTTGTCCTTTGTGAAAGCGATTTCTGGTACCACTTGATCTCTCAAGCGAAATCCCAAGGCGCATCTCTTCTCCTGATCAACGGCAAAGTCTCTGAGCGCTCGGCTAAGCGGTTTCAGATGTTCCGCAGCTTCTCCCGTAAGCTATTTTCTCCTTTTGACCACTTATGCGTACAAAGCGAGCGTTTCCGCGATCGATTTGCTGCAATGGGTGTAGATCCTCAAAAGATCACCGTTACCGGAAATTTAAAGTTCGACGCCACGCCTAAAACCATGACTCCTGCTGAACTGGAAACCTGGAAAGGGGAGCTTGGGATCAAAGATAAGGACCGTGTCGTTGTGATCGGCTCCAGCCATGCCCCTGAAGAGGAGTGGCTGCTCGCCGCCCTTGATCCTGTCTGGCGGCAGATCCCAGACCTTAAAGTCCTTCTTGTCCCTCGCCATCCAGAACGGTTTGCAGAGGTCGCAACGCAGGTCAAGCTTCGGGGGCTTACCATCTGCACCTATTCGAACCGGCAGAACAAAATCGGGGATGAGAGGATCGTTCTGATCGATGCAATGGGCCTTTTAAACACCTGTTATCAGGTTGCAGAGGTTGCGATCGTCGCAGGCAGTTTCATCGAATCTGTCGGCGGTCATAATATCTTTGAACCGGTCCTACTAGGAGTCCCTGTTTTGTTCGGGCCCCACATGCATAGCCAGCTTGATCTGGAAGACTTAGTTCTGAACAGCAATGCCGGCAAACAAGTTTCTATTGACCAGCTTCCTAAGGTTTTGTCCCATCTTCTGACCGACGTTCAAGCCTATGGGGCGATAAAACAGTCCTGTCAAAAGCTTGCAGGTCAAGTGCAAGGATCGGCGTTGCGCACCTACAACATGCTAGAATCGAGATTATAGAAGAAAAAAGAGCCGCTTGTAAACTGCCTCCTCAAGGGGATTTAAAGGAGGTTAAGATTTGACAAGCGGCTCAAAAAATTCACTTTAGAATCGAGATTATTCTGAGAAAAAAGAGCCTCTTGCCAATTGCCTTCCTAAAGGGGATAACAGAAAGGACGGAATAGAACAAGAGGTTCAAAAAATATTTACCTCGTTTTTATGTTGGAGCTTGGCTAGAGCTGGCAACATTCATTTCTTCTGCTAAAGCCCAAGCAGTCAAAGCCTCCCAGCGCTCTTTCTTGTGGACTTGGTGCTGAAAGAGCTTATCCAGATCATCGCCGGCAGATTCTAATTCTTGTTTGTCTAATTGATCAATTTCCGCACAGTGAGCTGGGTAGTGATCCCGCAGGGCTATGATCCAGTCTTCGCTGCTTGCCAAAAAATTGCAGACTGCATCTTTATAGCTCTGCTGCAGCATCACAAATTCAGCTGCTTGGTCAAGGTCTTCTTGCTTTAATCCGCTGCAGCGGAAATAGAGCATTTCTTGGACGGCGATGTCTAGTCCAAGTCGTTCGCGGAGCATGATCGGGTAGCCAAGATAAACTTCAATCTCATCTAAAAAGAAGAGTTTTTTCGCTTTTTCCCGAGCAATTTCCTCAAGCATTTGTATAGGCCACACGGTTCCGATCAAGAATTGGCGCAGTTGGGGGAGATCTCTTATCTGACGTAGGCGGGAGGCGATTCCTATATGCAGAATGGACAGAGAGATCCGATCGCCGCATGTGTCGGCTGCATCGGTAACGATGTTTAAAAAGAGTTCTCTAAATCGTTGGTCATTCTCAGCCTCTTGCAAATAACCTACGACTTGTTTGACGAAGGCTTTTTGGAATTCTCCTCCACGTTGAAAGTCTGCAGCATCGGATAAGCGGCTTAACCAAGATTGAATCGCTCCTTTTTGAAGATCATCTAACTGATCGAGTTGCGGGAATGTTCTTTCCTCTTCTCCTAGAACTGCCAAAAACTCATTAATGAGTGTAGGCAACGGTTTAAGATCGTGCCCCTCCGACTGCCCCATGGAATAGTAAAATCTAGGGCCTAGATAGTCAGGGGCATGACAGATTTCTTGTAAGTTATTCAGAACATGTTCGGAAAGACCGCTTCCTTCGATAGAGACTTGACAATCATGCGCTAAATTAAGAATTCCATTAGGAAGCGATTGCAAGTTTCGATTATTGCCGAGATTTAGGAAGCTCAAATTCCCAAGCAGCCCGATTTGTTCGGGGAGGGATGAGAGTTGGGTGCTATAGAGGAATAGATTCATTAAGTTTTCAAGCAGACCGATTTGCTCGGGAATCGATGTGAATGCGGTTTCTGAAAGGCTAAGATCAACTAGCTTACGGAGTTGTCCGATCTGTTCAGAAAGGGAAGAGATCCTGTTTCCAGAGGCATTGAAATCTTTTAAATTATGCAGTTGCCAGATTGAATCGGGAAGGAGTGTAAATTGATTGAAAGAGAGATCAAGGAAGTTTAAGTTTTGGAGCTGCCCGAATTGTTCAGGCAACGATGAGAGCTTATTGTATGAGAGACCAAGGCGGGTTAAGTTATGGAGATTTCCAATCTGCTCGGGAAGAAAAGTTAGCTTGTTGCCGGAAAGTCCCAGATATCTTAATCGTGATTCAAATGGCTTTTGATCAAAAATTAACGGAAGGGTTTTTAAGTTGCACATTGGGAATTCGAGGCTTCCTCGCTTAGTATCTGTTAAAAATTGAATGATTACACTTCTAGCTCGGCCTCTGTTTTCACCTGGTTCAGCTTGATCGACCCACTCATCCAGGATCCGCTGAATCTCCGGAGTGAGATCCCCCAAAGATTCATGCATGCATTTGAGCAAGAGGGGGATATTATCAGTCGCATGGAGGACATCAAGGCCGCTAGCAGATCCAACGTACTGCGATATTGTTGAAGTAATTTGGTCCTTTTGTTCAGGCTTGAGGGATTGAAAAGCGTTTGCTGCAACCTTATTTACAGCTTCTTGCAGCATGGGTAGGGAATCAAACACATGGATTTTGCCATAATCAGGTTCAGAAGGTTGACCTGATAGCTCCCAGATTTTGGAGAAAATTTGCTGGCGAAAGCTTTCGGACAGGGCATTGAGGCTTTCTACTTTCATTTCGAGAGGATTGTCAGCATGCAGCCTCAACAGCTGTTGATAGACTGATGGCGAAGCAGGCTCGTTATAGGGGACGAAAGAAGACATGATTTACTCTTTTTTTTATGGGTTATTATTCTATGGATTTAAATCGACTAATGCCCAAGCAGTCAAAGCTTCCCAGCGCTGCTTCTGGTTGGTTTCAAGTTGATCAAGCTTCTCTTGGTTCTCGCCGGCCCCTTCCAGTTCTTGGTAGTTCTCTTCTTCGATTGCTGCGCTTCGGTCCGGGTATCGGGCTTTCAACGCATTGATCCAGTCTTCACGGCTGGCAAGGTAAGCGCAAACGGCATGTTCATCGTTTTGCTGCTGCCTCACAAATTGAGCTGCTTGCTCCAGATCGCTTTGATTTAAAGCGCTGCAGCGGAAGTAGAGCATGTCTTGAACGGCGATCTCTAGTCCAAGCTTCTCTCGGAGCATAATCGGATAGCCGAGGTAGACCTCGATCTCATCAAAAAAACGCAAAGTTTCAGTCTTTTTGCGAGCGATTTCTTCAAGCATGTAGACTGGCCATACGGTACCGATGAGGAACTTGCGCAGCTCTTGGATGTCTGTTATCAGACGTAGTCTGGAATCGATTCCCACATGTAAAATGGAAAGGGAGATCCGGTCTCCGCAAGTTTCGGTTGCATCGGCAAGGATATTTAAGAAGACTTGTCTAAATTGCGGGTCATCGTTTGCTTCTTGCAGATAGCCTAAAATCTGCTTAACGAAAGCTTTTTGGAATTCTCCTTTGCGCTTATAGTCCGCAGTATCGGACAAGCGGCTTATCCAGGATCGGATCGATCTTGTTTGCTGTTTATCAAGAGAGCTTAGTTTAGGGAATTCTTTAGGTTCTTCTCCCAAGATACAAAAGAGTTCTTCTATTAAGGTCGGTAACTTTTTAAGTTTTCCATCATGGTATTGCTCCATATCTTCCATGGAAAAGATGATTCTTGGACCTTGATAGCCTTCTGCGTTGCATGCTTGTTCCAAGTTTGAGCGGACATTCTCTGAAAGACCCGTTCTAGAGATGTCGACTCGACAGCCTTGATGCAAATCAAGAAGCTGGTTTGGCAACCCTTGAAGGGAGGGGTTTTCATTGATAAGTAGAGAACTTAAATTCTGAAGCAGGCTGATTTGTTCGGGAAGCGAAGTGAGGTGAGTAGCTCTGAGCGATAATCTAATTAAATTTTGAAGCTGACTAATCTCCTCGGGAAGAGTGGCGAGCTGATTTTCATCAACATCAAAGTATTCCAAATTCTTTAGCTGACCAATCTGTGGAGGAAGAGATGTGAGCGGATTCTCACTGAGAAATAGCTTTTTTAGGTTGTGAAGCTGACAGATCTGCTCGGGAAGGGAGGCGAGCCTATTTCTTGCAATGGATAGGCAATCCAAGTTCTGAAGCTGACCAATCTGTGCAGGAAGAGATGGGAATGAATTTCCATCGAGGTATAGCTTTTTCAGATTGCGAAGCTGGCAGATCTGCTCGGGAAAAGAGGCGAGTCTATTATCCAAGAGCTCGAGGAACTCCAAGTTCTGAAGCTGACTGAACTCTTCAGGAAGAGAGGTGAGTTGATTCCAGTATAGCCTTAGATCTTGCAAATTATGAAGCTGGCAGATTTGCTCGGGAAGCGAGGTCAAACAATTATCTCCCAGCCACAATATTTCTAACCTGGAAATAAATGGCTGCGCATTAAAGATCTCTGGAAGAGATTTTAATTTTAGAGAATCTAAGTCAATTTTTGTTTGTCTAGGATCTTTTAAAAAATCAATGACCTTAGAGCGAGCTTCGTTCCTTTGTTCTCCCTCTGTTGCTTGATCGACCCATTCATCTAAGATTTTTTGGAGTTCAGGTGACAGATCTCCCAATGAATCATGCATAGTTTCAAGTAAAACAGGGATATTGTCGGCTGCAAGGTTTTCCATCTCATTGCGTCCAGGATGTTCCGAAATTTTCGAAACGATTTCATCCTTTTCAGCTTGGTCAAGTGTTTGAAATGCATAGACTGCCACTTTGGCTACAGCTTGCTGAAGTTTTGGCAAGGAGTCGAATACATGGACTTTGCCATAGTCAGCTTCAAGAGCTTGCCCAGATTGCGCTGAAATGCTAGAAAAAATTTGCTGGCGGTAGCTTGCCGGCAACGCATTTAGGCTTTCGTGTTTTGCAATTAAGTCTTCAGACTGATGCAGCCTTAATAGGTGTTGATAGACTGTTAGTGCAGAAGATTCGTTAGATGACGCTTGTGAGGACATGATTAAACCCTTTTTTAATTTTTTATAGGTTTTAGAGTTTGCATTTCGAATTTACACGATTAGCTCATCTAAGTTTGGGGTTACAGCGTTTAAAGCTTCTTGTCTCACCAGTTCTCTAGCAGTCAAAGCTTCCCAGCGCTGTTTCTGGTTGGCCTCAAGCTGATCGAGCTTTTCTTTGTCTTCGCCGGCAGCGTCTAATTCTTGGTAGTTCTCTTCATCGATTACTGCGCTACGCTCCGGGTATTGAGCTTTCAGCGCATTGATCCAGTCTTCACGGCTGGCAAGATAAGCGCAGACGGCATTTTCGTTACTTTGCTGCTGCATCACAAATTCAGCTGCTTGGTCTAGATCGTCTTTGTTTAGAGCGCTGCAGCGGAAGTAGAGCATCTCTTTTACGGCGATCTCTAGTCCGAGCTTCTCTCGAACCATGATCGGGTAGCCGAGGTAGACTTCGATCTCATCAAAAAAACGTAAAGTTCCCGTCTTTTGACGAGCAATTTCCTCAAGCATCTGGACTGGCCATACGGTACCGGTGAGAAACTTTCGCAGCTCATGAATGTCCGTTATCAGACGTAGGCGGGAAGCGATTCCAACATGTAAAATAGAGAGGGAGATGCGGTCTCCGCAAGTGATCGCAGCATCGGCGATGATATTTAGGAAGGCTTCTCTAAATTGCGGGTCATCATTTGCTTGTTGAAGGTAGTTTAAGATCTGTTTGACGAAGGCTTTTTGGAATTTTCCTTGGCGCTTATAGTCTGCAGTATCTGACAAACGGCTTAACCAAGATTGGATCGATCCTTTTTGGACATCATCGAGTTGGTCTAATTGAGGAAATGCTCTTGGCTGTTCTTTTAAGACAGAAAAAAGCTCAATAATCAATGTCGGCAAAGGATTAAGCTCCTCGCCGTGATGGTCTTCCATATGTTCCATGGAGTAGCCGATCCTTGGACCTCGATAGCCAGGGGCATTGCATGTTTCTTGCAAGTTGGCTCGAACATGCTGGGAGAGTCCCGTTTCATAGATAGAGACTTCACAGCTAAGGTGCAAATGAAGAATCTGGTTGGGAAGTCCTTGCAAGGTCTGGTTCGAAGATAGGTTGAAACGGGTCAAATTTTGAAGCTGACCGATCTGCTCAGGTATCGATACGAGGAAATTGCTAGAGAGGCATAGATCTCTTAAATTTTGCAGCTGGCCGATTTGTTCAGGAAGAGAGGTGAGCTGATTGAATGGGAGGTTCAGCTCTGTTAAGTTTTCGAGCTGGCAAATTTGTTCAGGAAGAGAGGTGATTTGATTATCGGATAAAAGCAGTTTCGTCAATTTTTTGAGCTGACCGATTTCCGCAGGCAGGGTTGAGATCTTATTATGAGAGAGATAAAGATTCGTCAAGTTCTGGAGGTGACAGATTTCTACCGGAAGGGATGTCAGTTTATTTATGTCCAGTCTCAGCGTTTCCAGTCTTATGATAAACGGTTCTTTATCAAAAATGGAAGGTAGGCTTTTTAGTTCTAAACTGCTAAGTTCAAGCTTTGTTTTACTGCGGTCTTTTAAAAATTCAATGATAGCTGATCGGGCTCGATCTCTTTGTTCTCCTGGTTCTTCTTGTTCGACCCATTTATCTAAGATTTGTTGCAGTTCTGGAGTAAGGTCTCCCAAACAGTCGTGCATCCTTTTTAGTAAAGCAGGAATATTATTTGAGACATAGAGCTCTTTCCAGTCAGCATCTTTCAAATTAGGATTGCAAAAACGCTCGGATACCTTCGATCCAATCTGCTTTTTTTCATCTCTGCTGAGAGATTGAAACGCGTGAAATGCCACTTTGTTTACAGCTTGCTGGAGCTTAGGGATGGAATCAAAAACATGAGCCTTTGCATACTCGAGATCGGACGGTCGCCCTGCTTGCTCCGATATGCTTTCGAAAAGGGGCTGGCGGAAACTTTCGGGTAATGAATTCAAGCTATCTAGTTTTAAGTCGATGTCGTTGCTTTGATGCAGTCTCCATAAGTGTTGATAGACTGTGAGTGCACTAGATTCATCGAATGAATATTGAAAATACATTAATTTCTCTATTTTAGTTTTTGTTTGATTGAAATTTTACAAGTAAAATGTTTATTTATTATTAAGATGTGTTTTTTTGTTTTAGACTTGTTACGACACCGTTGTGAATTATTGTAAATAGCTTATTATTAGATGTTTGTAATTTAATTAGCGAGTGGAGAGAAGCAGCTTTGCAAAAAAAGAATATAGAAAGTATTTTGCTCATAAGCTTGCTAAGGGGGTAGTTCCATGCCAGATCTGATCAATCCATTCCAGACACTGAAATCGTTAAACGATGACAAACGGCGGTACTACTACTCGCTTCCAGCTTTCGAAGAACATGCCAAGATCTCGATCAAACGGCTGCCTGTCTCCATTCGGATCATGTTAGAATCGCTATTGCGCAATTGCGATGGGCTCAAAGTGACTGAAGAAGATGTCGTCCGATTAGCGAAATGGTCGCCTAAGGAAAATCCGGGAGGAGATGTCCCTTTTGTCGTTTCTCGGGTGATCCTGCAAGACTTTACCGGCGTACCTTTGCTTGTCGATCTCGCAGCCATGCGCGATGCCGTGGCTGCGCAAGGGTTTGATGCTTCTCTGATCGAGCCGTTGGTCCCGGTCGACCTCGTCGTCGACCACTCTGTCCAAGTCGACCGTTCCGGAACGGAGGATGCCTTTTTGTTCAATCTGCGCACCGAGTTCCATCGCAATAATGAGAGGTATTCGTTTTTGAAGTGGGGGCAGGAGGCATTTAAAACGTTTCAGGTTGTGCCGCCAGGCATTGGAATTGTCCATCAAGTGAATTTGGAGAATATTGCAACAGTCGTTG
>JAFEGF010000071.1 GCA_018240225.1 Verrucomicrobiota bacterium | reverse complement strand
TAAAAAAGTGGGGCAACCAGGACTTGAACCTGGGACCAGCGGATTATGAGTCCGCAGTACCTACGCCACTTCCTAGCAGCTAACTCCTCGAAATCATAGCGGAAAGCGAGCCTTTTGAGCTACTGCGAACTATCGTCATTTATCGCGCTTTTTTGCATGCCAGTGGTCCACAAATGGTCCACGGAAATTGTCGTAGCGTGATACGACTTTTGAACTGTTCGGAATTTCCGAATAGTTGCCCAACTTCATAAGCCATTGAAAATAAAGTGAATAGCTGTTTTCGATAGGCTTTTTCGTCTTCGGCTTAACTGTTCAGTATTTCTGTCTGTTCAATATATATTGAACAGTGTATTATAATGAACAGAAGGAGATCATAATGAAAGGTCGTTTCCTGGTAAGTTCCAATGAAGATCCAGCAGAAGGGAATGTCTATGCAGACAAGTCTTCCCTTGTCCTTGATTGGCTTCTGCGAGAAGGGCTTTCCAAAGAAAGCTTCTCATTGAGAGAAGTTGCTAAAGAAGCGGGGGTAAGCCTAGGTCTGGTTCAACGTGTTTTCAATATTCTAGTTTTGAAAGGGCTTCTGCAAGTTGAAGGCGTAAGAACTGCCAAGAGGTTTTCCTTTAACAAACCAAAAGAGCTTCTAGAAAGCTGGTTAGAGCACTATAGCATCGTGAAAAAATGCAAAATCAGAACCTATCGTTCCGCTCTTTCGGATAAGTCAGAGTGGTTCAAGGCTTTAAAGAAATCTGGACTTGGGGCTGACGTAATCTTGGCCCTTCATTCAGCAGCCGAAGCATTTGGGCTTAAGAATACCAACCTGGAAGGATTAGAATTGTATGTCCTTGATCCTTCCGTTAGAGCGAAATTAGAGCATGCTTTGCAATTAGAGCCACAAGAAAGAGGATATGAGGTTTTGTTGATCGAACCTTACTACAAAATGCTTCTCAAGCAAAATAAGAAGGAAGGTAAAGAAATTGCCATTTGCCCACTTCTCCTTGCTTTTTTGGATCTTTATCATTTTCCTCTACGGGGACAAGAACAAGCAGAATTTATAGCTCAGCGAGCACCTGAACTGAAACGCATCTACAAAAGTCCTAAGAACAAATGAAACAGACTCAAGAAGATAAGATCATTTCAGAATTTTTAAAATCACTGGGGCCATGGCGAGAATTCGTTGTCATCGGAGGTGGTTTTGCTCTTTTCATTTACAAGCTTTATCTCGCTGATCCTAAGCTCGAGAATCTCCCTGTTGGAACGCGTGATATTGACTCGTTGATTCCCAGAAGAGTTCCTGAGATCTCTAAAAAGAACATCGCCAAATATCTCAATGAAGCAGGCTTTACTCACGTCTTCAAAGATGTCGATATTCCTGCAACCGAAAGCTTTGTGAAAGAGATCGATGGCATAGAGGTAGAGATCGAGTTTTTAACGGACTCGGCAACCCGAGATGATAAGACTAAAAATGTCGTGATTGCGGGGATTGTTGCTCAGCCATTGAGCTACTTGACGCTGAGCTTGCAAACGACAACGGAATTTCGAACTTATGCAGGAGAAGCGGGAAAGGTCGTCTCACCTGGCGCATGGATCTTTCATAAAGGGCTTACTTTTACCAGGCGAAAAAGTTCATCAAAGATGCTCAAGGATCTCTATGGAATCTGGTACGTAGCCACGCAGTTAGGGGATTTTTCCGATCAAGCACTTAATGAGTTTGGCATTCTCTCTCAGCAGCATTCAAAATGGCTGCAGGCATTTCAAAAGCAATTATCCAATTGGATGAATCAAGCTTCTCCCGCTGAATGGTCTAAGCTAGAGTCTCAAGATCCATCTGGGAAGCTAAAAAAGCTAAGTTTTGAACGCATTATAAAGAGGCTACTGGCCTTTTAGCTGATCCTAGAGATAGAAATGAATAAATGGTTCATAGTGGAACTAAGTTTGCATCCGAGGCAACCATGATGGAACTCCTGCTAAGCGGATATGAATCGCGCTTTGGAACGAGTTGGTTGCTTTATCACAACCAAATTCAAGTGAATGCAAATTGCTTTTAAGCAATATCTCATGATATGGTGGGCGTGTGCTTTGTTGGTAAGCCTGCTCGTTCGTGCAAAGATTTCATCAGCCAACAGTGGATGATATAAACCTTATATCAAGTTTGTTATCCGACAATAGCTTACGAACGCAACATATATTTGGATAATGAGCTTGCTTATCAAACAAGGATTATATTATGACACAAGTTTCATATTTCAAACGACAAGCCAAAAATCTTCACAAAGATTATAAAGCCAAAGCACCCTACATAGACGACCTTCTTTTAGATTATCGTTTTGATAAGAACGATTTTTGTCTTATGAAAGCTCAACATATAGTTGCGCTTATGAGCGGATTTGGTAAATGGACAGATTTATCAAAAGCTTCAGAAATAGAATTGGAGCTTGCAAAGCTGTTATTTGACAATCAGGATAAAATTCCCATTGCACATTGGAAGAAGTACATCTCTGCTATAGAGCGTGATAATGGAATAACTCTTGATGCTGAAACAAGATTAGAGATATTCAAACATGATTACGAAGTAACTTTTGGTGCTCAACCAAGAGATGGGTCAGAGGCTGAAAATAAAAAATCTCCAGAAAAACAAAAACTCAACCCTGATTCGCAAATCACATCCCTCCCCTTGAATAAAGAGGATCGCGCGGAATTCATTGAAATAGCCAATAGTGTTTTTAAAACCGTCCTGTTACGGATGATGCCTCGCAATCCGGGACTGACTCGTAAGCTTTGGAATGCCGAAAACTATGTCAATGACATGTTAACGGAGGATATGTTGCCCATCAGTAGAGACTATGCCGCATCATTGATTGATGCTTTCTTGGTTCACCATGTTGCTGGATTGAGCGCGCAAGCAGATAAAATGGCGGGTAGTCCTGATCTTTAGTTAAGATTCGATGAATGGTAAGAATCCAGTAAATTTCTGGGTTCTTACCTTAATCAATTTGATTTTCGGGTGTAATTTTTTTATTTCAAGCGGAGTAGTCTTAGTCCGTTAAAAATAACCAATATCGCCATACCTGAATCTGCACCTATTGCATACTCAAGAGTAGTCAGTCCAAAAATAGCTAGAGTAAGAAAAACGAATTTTACCCCCAAAGAAGCGACAATGTTTTGTTTAATGACGTGGAGCGTTCTTTTCCCATGACTTATAGAGTAAGGTACATTGAGTAAGTTATCGTTCATCAATGCAATGTCAGCTACTTCAATCGCGACATCAGATCCTTTAGCTCCCATGACCATTCCAACATTTGCCGTAGCAAGCGCTGGAGCGTCATTCACTCCATCTCCCACCATGACGACCGATTTATATTTCTGCTTGAGCTCATCAATTTTCTCTACCTTCTCTTGGGGAAGGAGAGAAGCAAAATACATCTTGATGCCTGATTTATCGGCTATGTATTTGGCTGCATGCTGATTGTCTCCTGTAAGCATTGCAGACGTGATATTCATTTTATCGAGCAAGCTTACCGCTTCTTTAGCTTCTTTCCGGATTGTATCCGCAATACCGATGATTCCTATGATCTGATCACTTTCGCGAATGATGACTACTGTCTTTCCATTTTTTTCCAGCTCTTCAATCTTTTTTAAGATGGGGGGAGGAATGTCGATTCCCATGAGTTTAATATTTCCAATTGCGTGTTCTGATCCATTGCAATTCGCACAAATTGCTTTTCCCCCTTTTCCTGAAATGTTTTCATATTGTTCCATGATGTGGGGCGTGATGCCCTTGTCTTGAATGTAAGCTAAAATGCTTTTGGATAGGGGATGCGAAGAGAAGGATTCTATTCCCGCAGCATCGGCTAAAACTTCTTCTTCTGTGTGATTTCCAACAGGTACAACATCGGTCACATACGGTTCGCCTAAGGTAAGGGTTCTTGTTTTGTCGAATGCAACAGCTTCTGTCTTGCCAATTTCCTCAAGGTGCACCCCTCCTTTAATTAAAATCCCTTTTTTAGCCGCGCCTCCAATAGCTGATGCCACTGAAATCGGTGTAGCTATTGCTAAAGCGCAAGGGCAAGAAATCACCAACAGAATCAAAGCTTTATAGAGCCATTCGGTAAAAACAGCGCCAAAAAACAGAGCAGGCACAGTAGCTAGAATAAAAGCGAATACTACCACACTCGGTGTGTAGTATTTTGCGAATTTATCGATGAATTCTTGGGTGGGAGCTCGGGATCTTTGAGCCTCTTCCATTAACTGGACAATTTTGTTAAAGGTAGAGTCTTTGTTTTCTTTGGTAACCTCTACTTCCAGAAAGCCGTTTTGATTTAAAGTCCCGGAGAAAACGAGATCATTTTCTTTTTTGTCTTTAGGGATGGACTCTCCAGTAATCATTGACTCATCAACCGAGGACATGCCTTTGACTACTTTTCCATCTAGGGGAATCAGATCTCCTGGTTTAATCAAGATCAGATCATTCTTTCTAACGGACTCAACCTGTACGATCTCTCCACTTTTCAAAACAGCTGTTTTAGGAGCTTTTTTGATCAGGGTTTCGACTGCTTTCTTGGACTTTTCTATGCCATATTCTTCAAAGAGCTCAGCCAAGGAGAAAAAGAAGACAACTGCCGCAGCTTCGCCTATTTGATTGATGTACGTTGCTCCTATAGCTGCAATCACCACCAAAAAGTCGATATTCAGAAATCTTTGTTTTATGAGTCCACGAACAGCGGCAATTAAAACAAAGTAACCTCCAGAGATGAGTGCTGCATAGTATAAAATCGTAGCTTCTTTATTTAAGTCTAAAAATTTCAAGACAAATGCTGATACAACGCAAATCCCAGAAACGATAGTTAAGAACTTTTTCCAAAAATCAATGGTCATGAGAGCTCGCTATTTTTTATGAATCTTATTCGAGTCATAACAATTAGCTACGTGGTAGTCAACCCAATAGAGAGAATTTTAGGAATTAAGGACCGTGAAATCAGTGAATTTTTCGACTGACGCCATTTTTCGTTCCAACAGTTTGCAATAGAATTCGATCGTTTACAACTAAACTCGTGTTATAACAATAGGAGCAAACATGGAACAGAAAGAGAGCCTTGAGAAGGTAGAAAATGATTTCAGAGGAATTATTGTGAGGACTCATAGGCATTGCCAAACTTATCGGGTACGTATTCGGATGAAGGGTGGGCAATGCTTTGATAGATCTTTTGGGTCCAAGACCTTGGCCAAAAAATGGAAAAGAGATATGGAGTCGGCAATCGAGCATGATCGATATGAATTCACCAATCCAGCAACCAAGCATACCCTTGCGGATCTGATCGGTCTCTACATCGAGAGGGTGTTACCTGGAAAACCACGAAATGCCAAAAATGTCTTTCGACACCTGATGTGGTGGAAAGAGGAATTGGGTCATTTACTGCTAGCTCAAGTGAGACCGAGTCTGATCGCTGAAAAACGAGATGAGCTGCTATCAGGCTTGATCAAAGGCGGGAAGTTACGCTCTCCTACGACGGTAGTGCGCTATTTGAGCAGCTTGTCTCACGTTTTCACTAAAGCGGTTAAAGAGTGGGAGTGGATGAGGGAAAATCCTGTTTTTAAGATTGAAAAGCCCAAGCAAGCACAAGGCAGAAAGAGGGTTTTAACTGAAGAAGAGCAGCAAAGGCTTTTGCAAGAGTGCCAGGAGAGTGGATCGAAAGACTTGTTTTTGATCGTTGCTCTTGCGCTAGGAACGGGAATGCGCAAAGGCGAAATTATGGGGCTGAGATGGAAAAATGTTCAGTTGGAAGAGCCCACGGGAACGATTGTACTGGAGAAAACGAAGAATGGTCGTTCAAGGTCTGTTTTGATTACTGGCTTGTTGTTAGGGCTTTTACAGAAGCGACACAAGCTGCAGCGCGCTGATAGCTTGGTCTTCCCCTCTCCCAATTATCCTAACCAGCCTGTTGATATCCGATCTGCTTGGGAAAAAGCTTTGCAAAAAGCTGGAATAGAAGGATTTGTTTTCCATGGGTTGCGTCATCAGGCAGCTTCTCAAGCAGCAACGATTGAAAACAGTCCCTTGGTCATCGGAGAGATGCTCGGTCATCAAACGCTTCAGATGACCAGACACTACGTTCATCTCCCAAGTGCGCATATGCAAACAATGGTCGAGGCACTTCAATCGAAGATCTTTCAAAACTATCAGGAGAGTAGCTATGCACAATTTAGAAAATAAGCCAGAGGCAGTATTATGGAGGCCAGAGCTTCTCACTGATGAGGAGATGCACGAATGTTTGAAGGAAACATGCTGGACTGCCAGAAAAGCTGCTTATTATGTCCTAGGCTTAAAAATCCCCGATCTCGGGAGCCTTGAGGAAGAGAAAAGGCTTTGTCCTGATTTTGAGAAGTATTATGAGCTTTTCGAGAACTGTTTTGAAGAAGGACGGATTGCGGTCCATTCCTTCTGCTCAGAATATGGCAAGTCTGTTCGGACTGCCTTGCCTGTCGATTGGCTGAAACTTGTTCATAAGGGACGGCTAAAAGACGATGCGATCGAAGACAAGGAAGTGAAGCGAGAAGGCTTGTACGTCGCTCCCTTGCTGACAGAGGCTTGGCTTCTTTTGCAAGGAAAGGCTGTCTTTGCCAGAAGACGACCTGCTCAAGAAAGGGACGATAAGCTTTTTGCTTGGAGCGCTGCCAGAAAATTGCGCAAAGATTTTCCTCAGCTGTCCAACCGCCAAATGGCAAAGATCATCTACAAGCATTCCTCGAGGATGCGGAAATATCCTTTCAAGACTGTTTACGGCTGGGTCATCGATTCAGCCATCCCCATAAATGAAGAGCCTTCGCAAACTAGACGGGATAGAAACGGTCGACCTAAAAAAAACAGCTATCAGAAGCTCTCTGTCGATTTCTCCACCTATTTCAATCATTTGTAACTCGCTGCTATTCAACGCATTTTACGGTTTTTCCACCGGCGCCATTTTTTGATGGCGATAGGTCGCCGTAAAATGCGGTTATTAAATTCAAACTGCAATAGCAGAGGAGAGTGAGATGAAAAACGATAGATCAAAAAATATAGATGAGGTGCCTGTGGAGGCAAAACAGACGCGGTTTATTCCTGTGTCGAAATGGAATGAGTTTCATGAATGGCCGCCTGTCGGTGGAATGCGCCACTTGATCTTCTTTCGAAATGAAAATGGGTTTGCCAAGGTCTTAAAGCGACCTAATCGAACCTGGCTCATCGATGAGAAGGCATTCTTCAAGTGGGTGTCTGAGAAAAAGTACAGACCCCGCAAAAAGGATCCAGAAGTCCAGGAAACCGCTAAAATCGCAGTACAACCATGAAAACGTCTGAAGGATTCGTAAAACTCTATCGAGAAGCATTTGATCTGCTTAAAGATAGTCGTCCAGCTTTTTTGCTTCTTCTTTTGATCGGTTTTCGTGCCAAGCGAATAGATCCAACCTATTCCGTCCATAAGCTCAAAGTTAACGAGGCTTTACTTGGAGATTATGAGATTATTGGCTTGACGAGGTCTGAGTATAGAACTGCTATAGAGAAGCTTGAGAAAGACGGGCTTGTAAAATTTCAAGCAACCCTTAAAGGAACGATCGCAACTCTTATCAATAAGGCTCTCTTGGACATCAATGCGGAGTCAGATGAAACAGATGATAAATCGCCATTAAATAGGCATCTAATCGCCATCGAACAACCAACATTTGACCAGGAAATCGCCACCTTGTCGCCATCAGAAAAGCCATCAAAACTGTCCATAGAAAATCAAGACAAGCAGCCATCAGAAAAACCAACGGATCGCCATCAAGTCGCCTTTAGGCCGCCAAGACATAGCCAACCCATCGCCAACCAACCGCCACTAACAAAGAAGGAAGAAAAAGAAGAAGAAAAAAGAGCAGCAGCAGCTTATTCGCGCACTTTTTACAAATGCCTGGAAGGATTGGGTCTCAGCGATCAAGAAAAAAGATCCATGATGTACTATAGCGAGCAGCGTGTGGCTCATGCTGTAGAATTCGTAAAAAGAAAGCAAAATGTCGACAACCCCATCGGGTTGATGACTTGGGTTTGTCAACAACCTAGACTTCCTGAGCTTCCCCGAGAAAGTCGAAAAAATGTAACCCCTCAGCAACAGCTTGCTTGGGAGTACAACCAGTTTCTCAGCAGTAATGGCTATGTAGCTCAAGCAAAACAGAACGAAGAAAAAATTCCTAATGACAGAATGATGATTTTAGAACAGGGGCAACCCATGTCAATTACGCTAAACAACCCCCTTCAAATCCTACAGGAAGATTTCCGCAAGTCCAAAGAAGGGATTTTAAAAAGCCAGAGGATAGTTCGAGGGCTGCAAGGTGATAAATTATAAGGATCGGACAAGGTGCAATGGGGGAGACTTTAGGGTGGGGTTTTGCGGAGCTAATAAAAAGGCGGATTTGATTGAAAAAGTCACAATCATCTAATCAAAATACACTTTCCTACTTTGTAGACTGTATTAAGAAATGGTAAGACTTATTTGTTAATAGTTTCTCCTGGAGATTCTCGATCTCTCCAGCTATAATCATTCCTCAATGAGGGTTCTTATTTTCGAGGAAGACAATGGCATATAAGACAGAGAGATTCTCTTCAGACATTCAAACGACTTTGGAGGATTTTAGAGCATCAGGATGGGAAGAAGCTTTTACAGGACCCCACTCGCAGCGTTTGGCTATTGCTGCCGATGCTCTTGCTAAAAAGGGGCAGAAGGCGCTTGAAGAAGGCAATGCTTCTCAAAGCAAAGCTCTGTGGCTTCTTGCTGATGCATGTTCGATGATGCTTCAACCCTCAAGCTTGAATGAGCCGTATAAACCATACATCATCAGTCGCTCAGGAAGATCGGCAATCCCTGATGATTTCAGCGATGCGGACCTGGATTTCTTTCTAATGATCTTGCCCTCAATCGACAAGCCTGGAATAAAGGCGCGTCTTTCCGATTTGATCTGGCTAAAAAAACGCTCCAAAATCGAGCTTGCACTAGATGCAATAGATTCATACATAGAATCTCCCATTACACTTGAATCTTTCTCAGGTGAAGGGGGCTATTCCTGGATTAGGGCTATTCAGCTGGCTCGTGTATTAAGACATGCTGCTGGCGATCGAATGAAAAACATTAAAGAACAACTCCTGGAAGCATTCCGGAACGCATCAGAGGATGACGGTTTCCTTGCTAAGTGGATAGCGGATCTTTTGAAAGGATTCGGCCTAGGAGCAGGTTATGAGCATGAAATCGCAGAGAAGCTTGTATCTTTGGCAGAAGCCTTCAAATTGCAAAGCGATTTTTACAGAGTACGGGAGTATTACGAGTCTTCCTTCTATTGGTTTGGAAAGGCGGAAAAAGAGTTGGAATCTTTTAAATCGATTGCTTGCCAAGCGGAAGCCTGGGATACCGAAGCAGCTTTGAAAGAAGCTGCCGGCGATTTTATTGGATCTTCTAACGCTCTTGAAAAAGCCATTCAAGTGTATCGATTCATTCCGAATAAACACAGAGGTTCTGTTGGTATTGAAGAAGGCAAGCTCCAGCAAATGCAGTCACATCTGGGAAAAGTAGGGAAGCTGGCTGTGGAAAGCATGACTCTCGTCTCAACTCCCTGTGTAGATATTACTGATATGGTGTCCGAATCCAGACTTCTTGTCCGTGGCAAGCCGGTTCTTGAAGCGCTTAAGACCATGGCAAACTTTTATCCCGGCGCCAAAAAAGCTAAAGTTCGCACCGCAGCGGAAGAGATACTAGCTCAATTCCATTTTGGGACTTTCTTTGGATTTGCAGTTAGATCCCGCGACGGTCGTATCGTGGCGAAAAATCCAGGTATTGCAATCGCTCCTAAGGGCTCGGAAGAATATGAACAAGCAGTCTGGAAAGAAATGTTGCAAACTTATTATCTGGACATTTGCGCAGCTGTCGCCGGAAGGACGATTCCTGCTCTAGAGGCAATGCTGATGGAACATCGGCTTCAGCTTCGGGATTTCGAATCGATCTGCAGAGAATCATCGATTGTCCCTCCAGAGCGCACACTAGCGTTTGCAAAGGCCCTTTTCTATGGCTATGACTTAGACTTCGATTCAGCAATCCATAGGCTTGTTCCTCAAGTAGAAAATATGGTCCGTTATCATCTAAAGGCTGCAGGAGCTGTCACTACAGTCCTTGATAAAGATGGAACAGAGGCGGAGGTTAACTTAGGTGCATTGCTGGGTAAACCGGAAGCCCTTCTTATTTTTGGAGAAGATTTGGTTTTTGAAATGCAGGCCATGTTCTGTGAGAGCCGCGGCCCGAATTTCCGCCATCATTTGGCTCATGGGCTGCTGGAGGACAGAGATTTTGAGACCGCGTTTGCTGTATATGCATGGTGCTTGGTATTAAGGCTTGTCTTCAATGTCTTTTGGAACTCTCATCGAAAAGATGTTTAGATGCATAATTTATTATTCAATAATTTTGATAAAGTGTGAATATGTTCATTTGAAATATGAGAATATCTCTTGGTCATTTGGACGGTTTTATGACCGAGGAGAGTTCCAATCTCAATCAAGCTGGCTCGGTTCATGGCTAGGCAGGAAGCTGCTGTATGGCGGAGATCGTGGAATCGAAAGTTGGAAATACCCGCTTTTTCGAGAGCGGTTTCCCAGGCTGAGCGAATATCGATTGGCTTTGATGGAGAATGTGGCGCAGGGAATACAAGAGGATTTGTAGGCTGGTTGATATGTCGGGATTTGAGCAGATCTAGAGCTATCCCAACAAGGGGGATAAAACGGCGTTCCCCGTTTTTAGTAGTATGCAAAAGAATTGCTCTTCGATCTAAATCGACATCGCTCCACTTGAGATTGAGGATTTCTCCGCGTCTCATTCCTGTTGAAAGCGCTAGTATAACAACAAGGTAGAGTCCTTTTGACTCACTCTCTTGGCAAGCTTTGATGAGTCTTATTCTTTCTTCATCGCTTAAGAAGCGGGTCCGCTCATTTGAAATCTTCGGTTTAGAGATCTTCAGGATGGGATTTTCTTGCATCCATTCCCAATCTCTCACAGCAACAGAAAAAGCATGAGATAGACTCGCTAAATAGCGGACGACAGTGGTGGGAGAGCGAGGTCTATTTCTGCATGTAAGATTTGCAAGAAGATCATCGCGTTTTTGCGAAATCAAATTGGGCTTGATATCAGAAAGGAGATAGCTTCCTAGTTCTTGTTTCCACCAGAGAAGATGTTGACGGACGTTGCGAGCATTCTTTGGTTTTGTGGGCAATACTTTTTCGATATAGCGATCGATCAGTTCGGAGAGGGTATGTCTGCTTCCTGGCTTTTCATAAGCGAAAGCGCCCCGTTCAACAGCTGATTCAGTGTCGCGTTTCCATTTCATGGCAAGAGTTTTGGAAGCGAACGATTGGATGAGGACTGGGTGTCCTTTGATGCGGACGCGGGCGCGGTAGGAAACCGTCCTGTCTTTGTGGGTGCGTTTGTCGATGCCTTTCATGAAGCTACCTTTGTTTTAATTTTCAAAGGTTAGCTGCTGGGCTTATCGCCAATTGTTGTAGGCGAGTGGTCCACAAATGGTCCACGGATGTGAACCTCGCTTTGGGCTGATTTGCTCGTGATTACACAAGCGCCTCAGTTTTAGCCTTATGAAGCCAAAAAGAAATGTGGGGCAACCTGGACTTGAACCAGGGACCAGCGGATTATGAGTCCGCTGCTCTAACCGACTGAGCTATTGCCCCGTGA
>JAFEGF010000070.1 GCA_018240225.1 Verrucomicrobiota bacterium | reverse complement strand
ATCGACAACCACCGCTGCTTGGTTGCCTTGATCACCGATTTTGGCCTTGTCCATACGGAGATCCTGCATTCGGAAAAAAAGCTAAGCAATTTTACCTTGAAGCGCCTCGAATCCTTTTTCAGCTGGAAAATGACAGGTTTGGACAAGCCGAGCCTCGACAAAGAAGAGGAAACGATCGCAAACCGCTTCTACAAAGAAGCAATGCTGCGCCATATCGTCAGCTATACGAACTTTAGCTCGGAAGATATCTATAAAACGGGATTTTCCAAGCTGCTGGCCTATCCTGATTTCAATGAAGCATCTGCCCTTGCCAACGGCCTCTCCCTTTTTGAAAATGGTCCGCAGCTCCGCAGCATCCTCCACGAGTGCTGCAAAAGCGATTCCTTGAGCTGCTGGATCGGAGACGACCTGCATCCGTTTGCGCCTGCGGCATCAGCCTGCTCCGTGATTGCTGCTCCTTACAAGATCAACCAATCCACAGCTGGCGCGATTGCCCTATTAGGGCCTAACCGGATCCCCTACCGCCACCTTTTCGGCGTGCTCCAGCTTGCTTCCGACCTGATCACCGAATCGCTGACCCGCAGTTTGTATAAATTTAAAATCACCTTCCGACAGCCCAAACCAGCGTCTGTCGCATTCCAATCCGACTTCAAAGACCAAACCCAGTGTTTGCTGTTGGAGGACAAGACCACCCAATCATTATTCCATCAGAGAGAGCCATGAACGAAGAAAACCCTTTTCAAGAAGAAAACACCCTTAATCAGCAACCCGAACAACCATCTGAGCAAAAAATGCAGGAACTCGAAGAACAACTCAATGAGTACAAAGATAAGTACCTCCGCCTGCTTGCCGAGGCCGATAATACCCGCAAGCGGATGCAGAAAGAAAAGCAGGAAATGACCCGGTTTGCCGTGGAAAATGTGATTGCTGAAGTGCTAGGGCCGATCGACAGCCTCGAAAACGCTCTTAAGTTTACAGGACAGCTCTCGGAAGAGATGCGCAATTGGACCCAAGGGTTTCAGATGATCCTCGGCCAGTTCAAAGATGTGCTTTCCAACCATGGGGTCACCTCATTTCATTCAGAAGGGATGCAGTTCGATCCTCATTTGCACTATGCGATCGAGATCGAAGAGACAGAAGAAAAACCGGAAGGGACGATCATCCAAGAATTTGTGAAAGGCTACAAAAGCGGCGACCGCACTGTCAGGCCGGCACGCGTCAAGGTGGCAAAAATGCCCGATAAAAAGCCCCCTTCAGAAAACCCTCAAACTACACAAGAATAAAAAAAACAGAATTTTTAAGGAGTTAACACTATGACACAAAACAACTCAGGAAAAAAAGGCAGAATCATCGGTATCGACTTAGGAACAACCAACTCTTGCGTCGCTATTATGGAAGGCGGCACTCCTAAAGTCATCGCCAACGCAGAGGGCGCACGGACAACCCCTTCGGTCGTGGCCTACAAAGGCGGCGAACGCCTCGTCGGGATCCCGGCAAAACGGCAAGCTGTCACCAATCCAGAGAGGACGATCTTCTCTGCAAAACGGTTCATCGGCCGTAAATTTTCCGAAGTGAAGTCGGAGATCCAAACTGTACCCTATAAAGTGACCCAAAATGCCAATGGCGATGCAGTCTTTGAGATCGAAGGCAAGATCGTCACTCCGGAAGAGGTCGGCGCTCAAGTATTGATCAAAATGAAAGAGACTGCAGAAGCCTACCTCGGAGAGAAAGTTACCGAAGCTGTGATCACCGTTCCTGCTTATTTCAACGACTCCCAGCGCCAGTCCACCAAGGATGCCGGAAGGATCGCAGGGCTCGATGTCAAAAGGATCATCCCTGAGCCGACTGCAGCAGCGCTCGCTTACGGCCTCGATAAGCAGCACGACAAGAAAATTGCCGTATTCGACTTAGGCGGTGGAACGTTCGACATCTCGATCCTCGAGATCGGCGACGGCGTTTTTGAAGTGCTTTCGACCAACGGCGACACCCACCTGGGCGGAGACGACTTTGACAATGCGATCCTCCACTGGATGCTCGACGAGTTCAAAAAAGAGCACGGGATCGACCTGAGCAAAGACAAAATGGCCCTGCAGCGCTTGCGTGATGCAGCGGAAAAAGCCAAGATCGAACTCTCAGGAACTCAGACAACGGAGATCAACCAACCGTTCATCACAATGGACGCCAGCGGCCCTAAACACTTGCAGCTCACAATGACACGCGCTAAGCTCGAGACACTTGCCCATGATCTGATCGAACGGACTGTTGAGCCTTGCCTCAAGGCCTTAAAAGATTCCGGCCTTTCTAAAGAGCAGATCGATGAGGTCATCCTGGTCGGCGGTATGACCCGCATGCCATCTGTTGAGCGCAAAGTGAAAGAGATCTTCGGAAGAGAGCCTCACAAAGGGGTGAACCCAGACGAAGTTGTCGCCATCGGCGCAGCGATCCAAGGGGGTGTTCTTGTCGGCGACGTCAAAGATGTCCTTCTGCTCGACGTCATTCCGCTTACTTTGGGAATTGAGACGCTTGGCGGGATCCTGACTCCGCTTGTCGAAAGGAACACAACAATCCCAACACAGAAGAAGCAGACGTTCTCCACAGCTGCTGACAACCAGCCCGCTGTGACGATCGTCGTCCTGCAAGGGGAGCGCAAAATGGCGAAGGATAACAAGGAGATCGGACGTTTCGATCTGACCGACATCCCTCCTGCTCCACGCGGTATGCCTCAGATCGAAGTTGCATTCGACATCGATGCAGACGGGATCCTCCATGTTTCTGCAAAAGACGTCCAGTCTGGAAAACAGCAAAAGATCCGGATCGAAGCAAAATCTGGCCTCAATGAATCTGAGATCCAGAAGATGCTCAAAGACGCTGAAGAGCATGCCGATGAAGACAGAAAGCGCAAAGAAGAGATTGAGACCCGCAATGAAGCGGACGCTCTGTCATTCCGCGCGCAAAAAGCGTTGAACGAATACAAAGACAAACTGCCTAAAGATGTTGCCGATGATGTGCAATCCAAGATCGATGCGGTGAAAAAAGCCCTTGAAGGGAACAACCCCTCCGAGATTAAAGCCGCGCATGATGACCTCAACAACCACATGCAAAAGATTGGAGAAGCAATGCAGCGCCAAGGCGGCGGAGCTGAACCTCAACCTGAATCCCCATCAGACCAAGGGCAACGCTCCTCAGCTAAAAAAGATAAACCGGACATCGAAGAAGCAGAAGTTGAAATCCTCGATGACGATAAGAAAGACTAACTTAAACTCTATTTAGTTTTTCTTTACCAAGATAGAAGCCCCTAACAATTAGGGGCTTCTTTTTTTATTAAATAAAATACTAAAATTGAAGATATTCTCTGAGATAATATATAATTAATCAAAAATAAATTGGGGAATTTATGTCATCATCAATTTCTAGAACAGACAGTAAGAAACTTTATCTTCGCAGCCACGCTGAACCGAAACCAAGCTTGCAAAGAGCTATTACAAAAAGTAAATTTCATCCACAGGCAAAATCAACCAAACCCCTCCCTCTGAAATTCAAAACTCTCGCAGCCAATGCAGGTGAGGATCAGGCTCCAACTAAAACTAAATCCTTTCTCAAGAAACGAAAAGCCGAATCGGATACGGAACAGAAAGTCGAAATGGTTGCCATTCCTAGTAAAAGACCTTGCAGGCGCAAAAAATTATCCTGCATGCTAAATAATTCTGCCATTACTGAAGCTACCGTATTGAAACAATTTATTCCTCAAACAGATGAACCTGTTGCCAAAGTCTTGAAAAAAAGAAAATCGGAAGAGCCTCCGACGCCTCCCGCTCTTGACGATTACGACCCAACATACTTTGAACGTTTTGACATTCAGGTCGATGTGGAATATACATCAACAATGCACGTTGATCCTTCCTGCACCGCTGAACTGAAAAAATGCTGGAAGAAGCTCGATCCTGACAGCAAACTTGAGAATAGCGACATTGTAGATCCAACAGATCGGGAATCCCAGCGCTACATCGCCTGCATTAAGGGAAGCAAGGAAAATGGGATCGACCCTTGGACAAAACGTTACGAAGTGCAGTGGATCAGTCCCGAGGTAGGGTATGGACTTTTTGCTAAGACCAGCTATAAGAAAGATGAAGTCATCGGTGTCTATGCAGGGGATCTGACCTCCCATGTAGAGGATCAAGAATACGCCTTTGAATGGCCCAATACCCCCTACGAAAAAGCAAAGATTTCTATCGATGGACGGGAGCGGGGGAATGCCACCCGTTTCATGAACCATGCTCCAGAGAAAATCAATAAAAAATCAAACCCAGCATCGAATGTCAGCACTGTGGAGTTTTTTTACAAAGGACTTCCCTACATCATTTTTATAGCCAGGCGGCCAATTCAAGAAGGGGAACAGCTCTGTTATGACTACGGCGACGGCTATTGGGAGAAAAAGGGAGTCGATCCGACCTTATTTGAATAACGCATTTGCAACTTCCATAGAAGAGAAAAAGTCGATCCCGCTGCCAGCCGGGTATTCTGGATAAACGCTGATCGGAAGCCTGCCATGAGGTTCGACTTTCCCAAGGATGACGTCCGCAGCAGATTCCTGCGCATCTTTGTCCCTTTCATAAGCAACGAGCATCCCATCTCCAACAGGAAGCACCTCTAAACTATACGGCGTGCCAAACACGACGACCACAAATGGGATCCGTTCCTTCTCGCATCTTTTCATCGATTCCAATACAGCAGGTTTAATCCCAAAAAGTTCTTTGGACAACATCAGCTCGGAAAGAGCGAAAATAACAAGGGAACGGCCCCTAATCTCCAGGTCCAGATCCGTTCGTTCGACCTCGTTGAATAGATGCGTATCAAATTGCAGGCTTTGCGCTAATTGATCTCGAAAAAAACCAACATTGCCTTGTTCGACCAAAAGGACCCCCCTCAATTCTGAATGGAGCGGCAAAAGTCCATTTTGGTTTTTTAGCAAAGTGACCGCCTCGCGGAACAAGAGCCGTTTTAATGCAAATGCCTCTTTGCGATTGATCATTTCAGGCAAATGCACATCATAGGAAAGCATCCGCTCCCGATGAAGGTTCAACGACTCTTTTGCCTTCAATATCTTAAGAACGCGCCTGTCAAGCTCTTTACTGTCCAACTCTCCTAACTGAAACTGCCTGACAAGATGGCGGAAAGCTACAGGGACCTGCTCCCTTAAGATCCGATCGATCTGAGGAGCTAAATGATCGCCATATAGTAAAAGATCGTGGCCTGCATTAAACGCATGCTCTGCAGTCCGAGCATCATCAAAATAACGGCCGATTGCCTGCATGTTCAACGCATCGGAAATGACAAGGCCTTCAAAATGCAAGGAGGAGCAGAGCAGATCATGAATGATTTCCGGTGAAAATGTTGCAGGCCGGTTAAAATACCCGTCCAACGCAGGAACGCAAACATGCGCCGACATCACTGTTTTGACACCCCCTTCGATCAATCTCCGAAAAGGAAGCAGCTCCACTTTTTCCAACCTTTCCCGAGTCTGCAATACGCGGGGAAGGTCTAAATGGGAGTCGACGGCAGCATCTCCATGTCCAGGAAAATGTTTGGCGCAGGCGAGGACTCCCATCGACTGCATTCCGAGCATGATCTGCAGCCCTTTTTCTGCCACAATGAGGGGATCCTCTCCAAATGATCTCCAGTGGATGACAGGGTTCGTCGGATTTGTGTTCACATCCACGACAGGAGCCGTATTGATATGCCCTCCAACAAGGGCGCATTGCCATCCGATCTCTTGACCAAGGCGATAGAGAAGCCGGTTGTCCTGGATAGCGCCTAAGGTCAGATTTTTGGGAAAGGAAAGGATATCGGCCATCCTCATCTGCAACCCCCATTCCCCATCTTGAACACATAATAGCGGAAAAGCAGAGGCCTCTTGCAAATGGTTGATCAGCATCACCTGGCCATCCGGGGTCCCCTGCTTGAGGATCAAACCGCCGACATGGCATTCCCGGATCAGCTGTTCTAAATCCTTTTGATGCTCTTCCTCGCGGAACTCGCAGGCTGGTATTATAAAAAGCTGACCGACCTTTTCTTCCAGTGACATACGAGCAAGAGATGCCTCTGCCCAATGCTCTGCAACACCTTGATTACAAACCACTAAAAAAATAAAAATTAAAATTAATTCTCCATATTCTAATAGAGATTTCTTTGATATAATGGTTAGCATAATTTATCAGAAAACATTGTTTTGATTTAACCATCAACTAAAAAAGTATTTACTATGTCAATAGCTACAACACCTATCAGCCGTTTGCAGAGCGATATCAAACTTCTTTCGGATCTCGCTAATGCAACATCCAATCCGCAGCAACTTTCAAGCATCTTTAAGATTGCCGAGGAAAAACAACGATCTTTAGATGCCCTACTGCGAGAAAAAACGACTCCTGTACAACCATCGGGCATTCTTAGCAAATTGTACTCAAGCACGCCAGCTCCTACCATGTCGGAAGCGGAAGCGGAACAGGTCAAGAGTACCGTCTCAAGTCAGATTGCAATAATCAAAGCTAAATTTGAACAAATAAAGCAAAGTCCTTCAGGAACAACAACTTCAGCACCTGTTTATCCCCCGCTGACAACCGGCTCGCCATCAGGCTTGCCTTCCATCTCAAGTCCATCGGCAGTCAGGGCAGTCGGATTCCGCAGAGAAAACAACAACTGCGCTTTCAACTCCTTATTGCAAATGGTCGTCCACGTTCCAAGCCTGCGTACTGCCTATGAAGTCATAGGGCGCTATTATGAGAACGATCGGGACAATGCAGACAATGCACGCCATGGCGCTGCAATGATGAAGGCGTTAAGGGACTATGACGCAGCATTGCTGACTGGCACCCCCCTTCCTTCCACTGTAAGCCAAACCATCCGGCTTGCAATGCACCATTTTTTCCCGATCATCAGCCAATCCTCTTTTCAAACTGAAGACGCTTACGAACTGATGCAGCTGTTAATGGGCAAATATCAAGAGATTGCATTCGAAGAGGGCTTGACCTTCATTCCTTCCCTTTACACTCCGATCGAGACCAAAAGAGTCTACGAGCCGGAAGGACTTCCTCGAGCAGCAGATCCGCTCAAACTTGAACGCACTAAGCAAAATCCTTTTCATCGCGATGCATATTCAACCCTTGCTCCCGACAATTCATCTTCTGTACAAAATCCTGAATACCAGATCTTCCTCGACCTGCAAAATCAAGGGCACCTCTCATTCAATGAACTCGTTAAAACCTATTTCCGCGCAGAAAACCAAGGCGGAAACCCAGGCGTATACCTCCGTTCCGATGATCAACTCCAAGACTACAAATTAAAAAGCGAAAATCGCCAGTTTCAAGCAAATCCTCAAGAACTCATTCTTTCCGTCAAACGGTTCGGCTTTAGGCAGGAAACATTGAGTGGATATAAGATCATAACTCCGCTGTCCATTCCTAGGTCCTTTACCCTTCCCCAAGAAGCAACAGTAAGCGGCTCCCAGCCCACCTACGACCTCGATTCGTTCATCGTCCATAGCGGCGGATATGGCGGCGGACACTACGTTGCCTACCGCAAAATTCAAGATACCTGGATCGAGTTCAATGATTCGGGAATTAGAAGGCTTTCAAACCAAGATATCGATCGGATCTTAGGCAACGCGACAGGCTCATACTACACCAGCTACATCCACCATTACAGCCTCCGGACGCAGCCAGCGCAACCCGACGCCTTATCAGCCCAATCAGGAATCGCATCAAGCTCACCTGTTTTATCCCCTTCGATCGAAAGCTTGCTCTCCGTCACAAGATCGCAAGCCGACATCTGCGACCAAACTCTGAATAACTTAACCGAACTGAACCGTCTCATCAAAGACCCTAGCGCTGCAAAAGATGAAATTGAACGGTGCATTGCCCTTCTGCCCAAACACATTGTCAACACCCTTGACTATCTGATTTGGATTGATGGGAACATGCCTGACGCTCCAAATTTCGGAACCTCAATCCGCACAAACAATCCCCGTTACTTGGCCGAAATCACCAAGCCATGGCTTTCTAGCACAAGCGGCAATCTGATCGAACAATTGATTGCCCTCGAAGCTGCAAAAAAACAAAAAGTGGAAAAGCAAGAGAACGTCTATAAGCTCGAACAGTTGATCCAACAGCTCAATACATCTACCGTTCCAGAATCCCAACTCCAACAAACGTTCGAAGCTCTGCCTAAAGAGCTACAGAAGCACATCGAATACCTGGTCTATCTCTCCCACAAAATCAAGCATGGAGAAGCTGTGGTCCACGACCCTAGGTACAACCACAACTACGGCCACAATATTCTTCTAGAACGCGGATTCCGCGACGTCCTTATCCACGCCAACGAAGCTGTCTTGAACGCGCACGGAAAGAATATCGTCGAACAATTGAAAAGCAGCAAAGAGATGGAGATCGCCCAAGACAAGCATACATCAGACAGCCAAGCTCTCCAAGCTTATCAGGCCCTGTTGAGCCGCCCTGAAGAGGAGATATCCACAAAACAGCTCAACGCGATTTTCAACAGCCTCAATATCAATCCAGAGCTCAAAGAAAAGTTCTACATGCTGATCTATGTCGCCGCTGGAATGCCTGAGACTGAAAACTACGGTGAAAACGAGTTCAAAAAGAACCCGCGGCTGCTCCAGACCATTGAAAAACCGCTGCTCATCGGACCTCCCCGAGCCATGTCAGGAACAAGTTTGATCCAGCAGATGATCACGCTGCTTAGCTAACGATCATTAATTTTGCAAATCCCAGCCGCGCCAATTAATCATAAGGCAAAGGTTGGGATTTTCGTTTTAGATTCAGTAAAAAAAATCGATAGAAGAATTCTTCAACGATAGACTTTAAAATCCTATTTTTTATTTCTTTTGATATCGGTACACTATCCTAGATTGCGCGAACTGATCCTTCATCTGAAATTAAGGCGGCCTCTTGGACACGACAACGGAACGTTGGAAAACAGAGTATTCATTAAAAGGGATCCCCTCTTCTTTCCGAGCGGAACCCTCGCAGATTGTCTTGGACTTCGCTCAGTTTCTTCAACAAAAACAATTTAATGCCTGCCAAATTCTTGATATTGGCTGCGGAAAAGGAAGAAATGGCGCTTATCTTGCTTCCCTTGGACATCGTGTAAATGGGATCGACCTGGTCGAAGAGAACATCGTCGCTCTAAAAACTCGGGCAGCTAACGAAGGACTAGACCTATCAGGGGCTGCTCACGACATCTCAACGGGCTTTCCATTTCCCGACGCCTCTTTTGATTGCGCCATTGATATTTTCTGCTATAAACACCAAATCTCTCTGGAAACGCGCAGCCTGTACAAGAAAGAACTCTTAAGGGTGTTAAAGCCAAACGGCCTGTTCCTCTTATCGCTTGCAAGCATCGATGATGGATTCTATGGGCCTCTCTTAAAAGACTCTCCTAACCCCGCGCAAAACATGATCATCGATCCTTTCACAGGAATAGCTTCTATCCTTTTTACTCAAGCTGATGTCCAAGCTGCATTTGACCCAGAATTTGTCTTGGAATTTTCTGAGAAAAGAAAGAGCGAAAGCCCGATGCATGGCAAGACCTATCAACGTTCTGTATTGAGCTTCATCATGAGATCAAACTTCAACGCTGCAACTTTCTAAGATCGCCTATATCGTTAGAAAAAGCGGCCGAACAATCTCATTAAGTCGTGATAAGTGAGATAGATGAAAAAAGCGATCAGGAGCACGACAAAGGGAAGGATCAGCCTTTCCATCGTCTTGGCCTTAATCGGTTTCTTGGTAATGGCCTCCCAGAGTGAAAAGCAGATATGCCCGCCATCTAAAACAGGGATCGGAAGAAGGTTCAAGATCCCTAAGTTCAAGCTGATCATCCCCATCCAAAAGAGGGCTTCTTTGAAGCTGATCATCCAGCCATGGTGCATCACTTGGACAATGCCCACAGGGCCTGCCATCCACTTCGGGCTGACGTAACCTGTGACCAATGCGCTCATCGTTCTGTAGACCTCGTTAAAAACATCGCTAAACTGCGTTAAAGGCGTAGGGTTGTAAGCGACTTGCTTATTGACCAAGGTCACTCCTAACATCAGCTTATTGCGGTTCTCTTCCAAGATCTGCAACGCCTTTTCCCGCTCTTGAGGATTTTCAATCTTCTCAATCTCTTTCTTTTGAGCGAGGAATTCGTTGGTGAAGCGGGCATTGACAGCATCCGGAAGAGAGAAGCTTGTAATAGGTCTCGGAGTAACAGGATTCAATAATTTGAGCTTCCCATTCTGTTTGACCACCTGATCTGTTCCAATTGCAGAGACCATCTGCGCTAACGCTTTCCAATCGACACTGTCGATAAACGCTTTGTCAGCATCTTTCCAGTTGAGTGTAGAGGTACGGTCTTCCTTATTGACGATCAGCTGAATGCGCCGAGTTTGCACCTGTTTGAACAGTTCATAAGAAAACTTAATGGGCATTCCGTCAATCGCAATGATCTTGTCCCCTGCTTGAAGCTGGACATCGGGGCTATTGCGGAAACCTCCGCTTGTAGGGAGTTGTTCTTCCGAACGGGCGTTTAGATAGGAGATCGGACCTTCAATGGTGTTATCAGCTGTCAGATTGTAAGGAATGTAATACAAATCGCCAACCTTGCCTGGCATCGCAGCTTCATGCTGCCAGTCGTCTAGCTCGGCTTTCTGCACAGGATTGATCCTGAGGTCGCTGACCTTAACACGCGGGATGCGCGTTATGAAAGTATCAGCTCCACGGCTTACTGTAACAAGCGTCTTAGGCTCGTTGATCGTAGAAACAAGCTGGTTTTTAGAAAAGATCAACTCCCCGTCAGCCCAAACAATCCGGTCGCCATATTCGATCCCGCTATCTTTCATCGGTGAATCAACCGGCATGGGATTGGTGGTCCGATTTGGCAAAGGGTCGTAGACAAGGTATTCTGCAGGGGCCATCATCGACATCAAACTGCTGGCTCTTTCCATTCCCTCTTCATCCGCCTTGAACTTAAACGTGTAGGAATAGGGCTTTTTGCTTTGAGAAAAGTAATCGACTTCCTGCCCGTCCATCTGAAGGTTGGACTCATCGAACATCACAGCATAGAGAAAATCATGAAAGCCTTTGAACGGCTTGCCGTTGACTGCAGAGATCTCATCCCCTTCTCTGATCCCTGCTGTAAAAAGAGGAGAACTAGAATCGACTCCCCCCAGAATATGGGTGTAATCGGAGAAAGGCTTTAATCTGCCTCCGCAAATCCAAATGATGGAAAAAGCGGCGAATGCAAAGACAATATTGACGATAGGGCCCATCAAGGCCACTTTGATCCGCGACCAAGGTTTCTTCCCATAAAACCCATCAGCGATCTGATAAGGCTCCAGGCTTCCCTTCTTTTCCATGCCGGCAATCCTGACATATCCGCCGAACGGCAGCCAGCAAAACTGCCACTTTACCCCTTGATGCTCCCAGACATAGATCGGCTTTCCAAATCCGATGGAAAACGCCTCGACCGTCATCCCTTCCCGACGAGCGATCCAATAGTGCCCCAATTCATGGATAAAAATGAGAAAGCCCAGGGCAAAAGCAGCCAAAATGAGGTAAAGAAGACTAAACATTAGATCAAAGCCATTTTTATAATCAGTGAAAGAACAAGCTAGCATATCATAGAGAAATGCACAAGCCAACTGCAAAATTCAGTGGGAACTACATTAGGATTTAAGGGTAAAAATTTGGAAGGGACCTCTAAATAACATGTCGGGACTACGTCCCCGCGGCCCGTTGAGCTGTTCCAGCTG
>JAFEGF010000006.1 GCA_018240225.1 Verrucomicrobiota bacterium | reverse complement strand
AATTTCCTGAAAAAGTCCAAAAAATCGACAGAAACTAAATCCGTTAACAGTCTCTAAGAAATAACTGAAGCAAAAGTTTGGATTATGAGGCAATTACAAAACTCATTTACCCGGTAAAATCGTTCTTTGTTCACAGGTCTTTATCTCATTCTCTCGCCGACTCATTCGTGAGATCAGAAACTATTTGCAGTTTCGAAAACCCTGTAAAAAAATCTCCGATTTTCCCAGGCAAAGCAGTTTTGCAACTGCCTTTATTATTCAACCTTTTCATACTGGCATTGGTCTAGGGACAAGTTGAGCATAAGGACGTTGATGTGGGGCTGGCCTAAGATTCCAAAGGCTTCCTGCGTGGTCTGCTGCTGGACGAGGCGTGCGACCTTTTCTTCAGAAATGTTGCGCGCCTTGGCGATCCTGGGGATTTGCAGAAGCGCATTGGAGATGCTGATATGAGGGTCTAATCCGCTGCCGGAAGCTGTGACAGCATCGATCGGAATGTAGACATCGATAGGAACAAGGTTGAACTGCCGGTACTGCTCTGCGCGCTGCTCAACAGCTCCGATCAGCTTGATTGAAGTTTGGGGGAGGTTGCTGGCTCCCGATCGGATCGCATCATACCCATTGGGGCCTGCGTAGGAGGGACGGGAGTGAAAGTAAAGGGGGCTTTGAAAATTCTGTCCGATCAGACTTGAGCCGATGATTGTTTGGTTTTTAGGATTGAACAGCAAGCTTCCGTTCGCCTTGAAGGAAAAGAAAGTCTGACCGATCAGAAAGACCGCTAAAGGGTAGATGCCGCCTAGGAGGATTGTCAGAACGGCCATGATGCTGACGGAGATCTTGAGGGTTTTGAACATGATTGTCTACTCCAAGATTTTCAGGGCTGCAATTGCCATATCGATGGCCTTTATTCCGATAAAGGGAAAGATGATCCCGCCTAGGCCGTAGATGGCCAAGTTCCTGTTCAAGGTTCTCGACAATTTGCGGGGGACCAGCTTGACGCCGCGGAAGGCAAGGGGAATGAGAAGGACAATGATCAGCGCGTTGAAGATCACAGCGCTCAAGATTGCCGAGTTGTTCGAATGCAGCTGAAGGAAGTTGAGTTTCTTCAGCAAGGGGAAGGCAGGGATCAGGATCGCCTGCAAAATCGCAAAGTACTTCGCGACATCGGTGGCGATGCTAAAGGTCGTCAGCGCTCCTCTGGTCATCAAGATCTGCTTGCCGATCTCGATGATCTGAAAGAGTTTGATCGGATGCGAGTCCAGATCGATCATGTTGCCAGCTTCCTTGGCAGCTTGAGCTCCCGAGTTCATGGCTACGCCGAGGTCGGCATGCGCAAGCGCGGGCGCATCGTTCACGCCATCGCCGGTCATAGCGACAAAATGTCCATCCTCTTGAAGTTTTTTGATGTACTGCAGCTTTTGTTCGGGTGTTGCGGAGGCCAGGAAGTCGTCGACTCCGACTTCAGCTGCTATGCTCTCTGCTGTCACAGGGTTGTCTCCTGTGATCATGATCGTTTTGATCCCGATCAGTCTGAAGCGGCGGAACAGTTCGGGGAGTCCGGGCTTGATCTTGTCTTTGAGAAGGATGAGTCCTAAAATATCTTCCCCTTCTGCGATGGCAAGGGGCGTGCCTCCCTGTTCAGAAAACTGTTTTGCAACGGCCTCCATCTCAAGGTTCAGCCGTTTTCCGGTGAAAGCCTCGATCGCATCGATCGCTCCTTTGCGGTAATACTGCTCCTGGGCATCCAGTCCGCTCAAACGGGTTGTCGCGGTAAAAGGGACAAACTCTGAGTTTTCCAATGGCCGGTACTGAAGATGGGGGAATTTTTCTTCAAGAAGCTCGATGACGCTCCTCCCTTCCGCAGTGGCATCGAGATAAGACGTGTAATAGCAGGCCTTGATCAACCGCTCTACACTCTTTTCTGAATGGACATCGCCGGCTTGGTGAGGATAAATGGAGTAGGCGTGGCGGTTGCCAAAAGTGATCGTCCCTGTTTTATCGATCAGGATGACATCGATGTCGCCTGCTTTTTCAACCGCCTGCCCGCTCATGGCGATCACATTGGCTTTCATGAGGCGGTTGATCCCTGCGATCCCAATTGAGCTGAGCAGTCCTGCGATCGTCGTCGGCATTAAGCAGACAAGGAACGCGATCACATTCGCGTAATAAAATGTCGCATGGTAGTAATATCCGAAGGGGACCATGGTCGATATGATGGTAATGAAGATCAGCCCTAGGCCTGAAAGAAGGATGGTGAGGGCAAGCTCGTTATGCGTCTTTTTCTTTTGGGCCCCTTCGATCAGTTCAATCATCTTGTCCAAAGACCCCTCGCCTGGATTGGAAGAGACTTTTACGATGATCTGATCGGAGAGCACTTTTGTCCCTGCAAGCACAGAGCCTTGCTCTGTCCCCGATTTGCGGATGACAGGCTGCGATTCGCCGGTCACGGAAGATTCATCGATCGTCGCTGTCCCTGAGATGATCTCTCCGTCAGCGGGGATCGATTCGCCGGCGCGGACAAGGATCGTGTCCCCCTTTCTGAGCTCATGATAGTTGACAACGCTTAAGTTCCCATCGATCCCGTACCGGTTGGCAAGCATGCGGGTCCGCATCGATTTCAAGCTTTCCGCTTGCGCCTCGTTGCGCAATTCAGCCAACGCTTCGGCAAAATTGGCGATAAAGACTGTTATCCAGAGCCAAAAACTGGTCAAGGCCGACATATCGTGATGGGACCCGATCACTCCTAAGGCATCGAACGTGACGAGGATAGCTCCAATCTCTGTCACGAAGATCACAGGGTTGCGGAACAAGCTGAACGGGTTGCATTTCACAAAGGCCCGGTAGGCTGCTGTGATCAGGACTGTCGGATGAAAAAGGTGGAAGGCGTGGCGTTCTGTGCGTATCAAGAGAGCACCTCATAAATCAAGCGGAAATATTCATTGATGGGCCCGAAGCATAAAGAGGGGAAGAAGCTCAATGCCCCGAACAGGAAGATGGTGCCGATGATCAAGAGGACAAAGGTCGCTCCCGAAATGGGGAAGGTGGCCTCCGATGGCGGGTGTTTTTTCTTGGCTGCAAGCGATCCGCTCAAAGCGAGGATGGCGCATGCGATCAGAAAGCGTCCTGCAAGCATCGCACCTGACAGAGTTACATGGTACCATGGCGTGTTGGAATCGAGCGATGCAAAACAGCTTCCATTGTTCGTTGCAGAAGAGCTGAATGCGTAGAGGATTTCAGAGAAGATGTGGGGCTTGTTCCTGCCTAGTTCAACTCCTCCCCAGACCGTAAGGCAGCTGGCAGCTGTCGGCACAAGGATCGAAAAAACGATGATGAGAAGCGGTGTGATCGCCATTTTGATCTCGAAGGATTCGATCTTCTTGCCGAGATATTCGGGGGTTTTTCCGACGATCAGGCCTGCCATAAAGATCCCGATGATCACGATCGCGATCATGTTGTATAGGCCCGATCCCACAGCTCCAAAGATCATTTCGCCCACTTGCATGTTTTCCAAGAGGATGACCCCTGACAAGGGCATAAATGAGCTGAAGGAAGCATTCGAAGCGCCGCATGATGCAGTTGTCGTCGTTGCGGAGAACAAGGTCGTGTCGATCAGATCGAACCGTTGCTCTTTCCCTTCGAAGTTGCCTTGGGCCATATCGATATGGAACTTTTGAAAGATGGGGTTACCTTGGCTCTCAAGGTAGGTGATGGCACATAATCCAACTAAGAACAGGACCAGCATTGTTCCGAACAGGTACCATCCATGCTTTTGGTTCTGCACCGACCTGCCGAAGTAGTAGGTCTGAGAGGCGGGGAGCAGGATCATGGCCAGTGTCTGGAGCCAGTTGGAAAGGGGCGTCGGATTCTCGTAGGGGTGGGCAGAGTTGGCCTTGGTGAACCCTCCGCCGTTTGTTCCAAGCAGCTTGACCGCCTCTTGCGACGCGATCGGGCCTTGTACGATCAACTGCTCCGATCCGCTTTCCAAAGTTTGGGCCTTGGCATAGTTGTTGAAATTTTGTGGAACGCCTTCAGAAACGAGGACCACAGCAAAGACAAGAGCTAGCGGCAGCAGAAGATAATATGTCAGCCGAGTCAGATCGACCCAGAAATTGCCGAGCGTCGTTCTAGAACTTCTTGAAATACCCCGGACAAGCGCTGCAGCGACCCCGATGCCTGCTGCCGCAGACGTGAAGTTTTGGACAGTCATCGCAAACATCTGGGAAAAGTAGGAGACGGTCGTTTCAGGAGAGTAGCTTTGCCAATCGGTATTGGTGATGTAGCTGATCGCGGTGCTCCAGTTGAGCCCCCCTTTTACAGATGGAAACCCTTGCGGGTTTAGTGGGAGGATAGGTTGTAAGAACAAGATTGCCGCTGTAAAGAGCATGCCGATGAAACAAAAGATGAGAAGGGAGAAAAGGTACTGTTTCCATGTCTGTTCCTGCTCAGCATCAATCCCGCAGAGGCAGTAGGTGAACCTCTCAAGAGGTTTAAGGAGGAACTCGAGCCCTGTTTTTCCTTTCGGATCTAAGACATTGTACAGGTAGATCCCAAGCGGCTTGGTCAAGATGGCAAGCAAGAGGACGAAGAGGATGATCTGCAGATAAGCCGAATGGGTCATGCCGCCTCAAAATTTTTCAGGCCAAACGATCGTCGCAATCAAATAGAGCATGGTTGCGCCTGCAATGAGAGCTAAAAAAATGTTCGAAGTCACGTCCCACCTTTTCTTGTTCACGCCTTTTTGCCCACTCTATAGCTTAAAAAAATATCTTGTCAATTTTAACAAGAAGGAAAGATTCCGACTAGGCTTGACAGAATAAGAATGAGATCGGTTATGATGCCGCGCTTTTCAAAACAAGGCAATCCGATGACAGCGCAAGTTATAAGCTGCGATGATATTCCCAATGAGGTATTGAGCCTGATCATGTTCAATTCCTTGGATGGAAGTTCCCTTTTGCAATCGAGATTGGTCAGCTGCCGATGGAAAATGCTCGCTGATGATGTAATCAAGCGGTTATGGGGCAATCATCAAGCAGATCCGGGAGCAATCGTGTTGGGCCTGGATGTGAAGATGCGCGCTTTACAAGCGTTTATTGCAGAAGGTATTCCTCCAGACAATGAGGCATTGGGATACTTGCTCTTGTTCCGGAGGCTGCATGATCATATCAGATTGCAAGGTTAAAGGGCTGCCTCGATTCGGAGTGATACAGGCTGGAATTATGCCTCAATTGCACCAATATTTTAAGAACCAGGCCCTTCTAATGCTCTGGGAGCAAATAAGGGGGATCATTGATCCAAGGCCGCATCAGGTGCAGATCTTGCCGCCTTTATCGACCTCTGATGAGGTTAGAGAGTGGATTTCCGATGTTCGCAATGCCCCCTTGTTGACCATGGTCGAGGTGGTTAATCTGAATGGAAAGGGAATTTTTGCCCTTCCAGATGAAATCGGACTGTGCACGAGTTTAAAGGCGCTGCATCTTGCGAGTAATCGTTTGCGCTCCCTGCCAGCAGCATTGGTTAAATTGACGCAGCTTCAAGTGCTGGACCTGCGCTTTAATCAGTTTACGGTTATTCCATCCCTCTTACAACAGATGCCTGCAAATTTACGCTATGCGATCGACGGCAATCCCATTGTGCGAAATACGGAGATGAGTTCTTAAACTCGATGTTCCACTTTTTTGGGGCCATCTCGTCACCCATAGCTATTCACTTAGGGGACTCCTCGTTCTGATCGGTGCGCTTTGATCTGATTTTGTCAAAAATTCCCCTCTGTTCCCAAAAACGTGGAACACCGAGTTAAACGGATGCCGGGATCCATTGTTTTTCATCTGGAAGGGGCGATGGATCTTTTTTCTTTTGTGAAAGGGCGTCCATGACTTCTCCCATTCCGATTGCAAACGTATTGTTTGCAATATGCGCTAACGCCGAACCCCATAGGCCAAAAGCGTAATAAAGCGGCCCTAAGACAAAAACACCGGCAATGCTTGCCGTTACGGTATGCATGATGGCTGCTAACGGATTATCAGGATGGTTGCCCGCATGGGCAAGTCCGAAAAGGACGCCGGCAACAACCATAGAGGCTACGGCTGCAACGGGCAGTTCAAACCCTGCAATTGTGATTACCGCTGCAGCAGGAAGGATGTAGGAAAGGCCAGCGTATATCCCACCCTGGATGAATGATCGGAAGGCCAATTCTTCAATGATGGGAATGGCGACGCAAGTGATGAACGGAGGGATGTTTTTGATGGCGTCAGCATATTCGCTCTTTTCTGTTTCTAGTTCTTCTTCTTCTTCACTGTTCAAAGCATAGATGACAATATTGGTCAGGACGATATTGGCAAGCAGCGCAGTGACCCCGGCAGCACATGAAACGAGGACGGCGGCTGGCAGCACCCCGACGGCTGAAAGGGCGCATGCTCCTCCGAGAGCTGAAGCAACGGCGCCGAGCTGGACCCACCTGCTGATCGTATCCCAATCAAGTTCCTGGATCTTCTCTGCGATACTAGCGCAGTTCCATTCTGGCAATTCAAGAGAATAATGGTTTGTAATTGCTGTCATTTTGCTATCCTAGTTAATTTAAATCTGGACGATTTTATAATAAATCTAGTGTAATTTTCAACAATTTAAATCTGTAGCAAATAAAAACTTTATTTATTTTTATTTATGTGTTGCTGCTATTGAAATTAGTTCGCGTAGAGATATACAAAGATTGATAATTAAATTTTTTTTAATCCTGCAGCTTTCATATAGAGGGCGTATCCTTTATTCTACCCTGCTCAGCTTTTGTGAATTCCGGCTTGCTGCCGATGAATTCATAACAGGCTCTAGGGATGGCTAGGATGAAGATGAGGATGACTAGAAGAAGGTTGAAAGGGGATCGACGTCAATGGACAGGCGCACCTTCTGCGGCAGCATAGGATCTTGCCGCAAGGTATCGATCGTTTGCAAAAGCTGGGCAAACTTTTCTGCTTTGATCAGGAATTGGAACCGGTGCCGTCCCTTTACCTTCGCGTGCCCGCAGGGGACAATCGGCAGGACCTCGCAGTGGGGAGGGGCAGAAGAGATCAGTGTCTCGCGAAACTTTTGAGCAGTGCTGCGGCAAAGAGTTTCCACTTCACTGCTAAAGGTGAGCTTGATCAGATGTGAGAACGGAGGATAGGTAAAGAGCTTGCGCACCTCGATCTCTTGCGAAAAAAACTCCTCATAGTTTTGGTTTGCAGCAAGCGTCATCACGGGATGTTCCGGCATCCGAGTCTGTATGATCACTTTACCGGCCATTGCGCCGCGTCCTGAGCGGCCCGATACCTGGGTGATGAGTTGGAACACCTGTTCGGAGGCGCGGAAGTCGGGGATTTGGAGGTTCCCGTCAGCATTGAGGACGCCGACGAGCGTTACGGAGGGGAAGTGGAGGCCTTTGGCGATCATTTGAGTACCGATGAGGACGTCGGCCTTACCGGAACGGAACTGTTTAAAAAGCATCTCATGGGAGCCTTTATGGCGCGTTGTGTCCGCATCTAGTCGCAAGGTTCTTACTTCAGGAAGGATTGCGTGCAAGGCGCGCTCGACCATCTCGGTTCCAGCCCCTTTGAACTTTAGTCCCTCCTCAGATTTGCAGTTTGGACAGGTGCGGGGCGGAGGGGAAAGGCGGTAGTCGCAGAGGTGGCATGCCAAAATGTTCTCGTTTAAATGAAAGGTCAGGCTCACATCGCAATGGGGGCATTCGATCACATGGGAGCAGCGGGGACACATTTGGGAAGTGTGATAACCGCGCCGGTTCAGGAAAAGGATCGTTTGTTCGCCGATCTCCAGTCTTTTTTTCATTTCGTTGATAAGAGGTTCGGAAAAAAGGGTAAAGGACTTGGCCTTTTGGAACTCGACTTGCATATCGACGATCTGGATTTCGGGAAGCTGCGCACTGTCAGCGCGTTGTTTGAGTGTGCTGAGCCTGTATTTTCCTGTAAGGGCATTTTGGTACGACTCAAAGCTGGGCGTTGCGCTTCCCAGAACAACGGTTGCATTGGACAGTTTAGCGCGCATGACAGCCACGTCCCGAGCATGGTAGCTGGGAGACTCTTCGGTCTGTTTGTAGGAAGACTCCTGCTCTTCGTCGACGATGATAAGACCCAGGCGGGGAACAGGACTGAAGATTGCTGAACGGGCGCCAATGACGATCGGGGCCTTTGCTTGATGGATCTGGTGCCAGGCATCGTGCCGCTCTCCTTCCGATAGCCGGTGGTGCAAGACGGCGATCTTTTCTTTAAAGCGGCTCCGGAGCCTCTCGATGGTTTGGGAAGTGAGCGCGATCTCGGGAACTAAAAAGATCACCCCTTTGTTCAAGGTTAAGGCATGTTCCATCGCTTGAAGGTAGACCTCTGTCTTGCCGCTTCCCGTTACGCCAAAGAGCAGCTGCGCTTCAAAACGGGCTTCGCTCAAACTCTCTTTGATCCGTGCTAAAGCATGGGTTTGCTCTTCATTTAGCCGTTTGGGCTTGGTTGGAAAGTACTCTTCATCGCTTAAGGCGGAACGCTCGATCTGGACTTTTCTGCTGCAGAGGAGCTTTTTTTTAATCAAGGTGTCGATCGGGCTGCGCGAAACATCGGCTTTTTCAAGCAGTTCAGAGAGCAAGATCCCTTTAGGCGCTTTCAGGACGATATCGAGGATCGAAGCGTGGGAGGGGTTCTTTTGCCGCAGCGCTTCGCACTCGGCGGCAAGGAGGTTTTGCGAAAGAGGCGATTCGATCAGCAGCTGCTCTTTATGCTTGATCTTTCCTCGGATGCTCGGCGGCAAGATCGATTTGAGGACTTTGCGAAAGGGTGCGCAATAATACCGGGACATCCAACGTGCCAGTTGAAAGAGCTCGGCAGAAATGAGCGGCTCTTCAGAAAGAGTCTCGATGATGGGCTGGACTTTGGAAAAGGGGCTTGTCTCTTTCAAGGAAAAGACAGTTCCAGCCTTGTGCGCGCCGCGCAACGGGACCATGACGCGCGATCCGATTTGGACAGAGCTTTGCAGATGATCTGGAATCTGATAATCAAGAGGCCGGTCGATGGCAGAGTCGAGGATCACCTCGGCAAAAATTATCTTTTGAGCATCAGGCATAAGCTCTTCCACAAACTGACCTTCTTATTGGGAGATTCCGTATAAGCAGAAGGGTGTTCAAGAACGATCAAAGGGATATCAGCTAAAAATGCCGATTGCTGGGCCGGCAAGGCCTTATAGTGTTTTAGCAATTCCGGATACTGTTCCATGCCAGAAGAGGCTATGATCAAGCGAAAGGTATTTGTTTGAAAAAATGCGTCCCATCGCTTTTCTTGCTCGAGCCGATCGCCAGACATGAGTTTAACATTCCTTAAGTCTTTTTGGATCGCTTTCGCAAGATTTTTCATCAGTTCAATCGTATCTGGAATGTTGTTCAAAGCGATCAAGACCACATCGATGCCAGAGAGTTTTTCTTTCCAAGCGGAGGAGATCTGTTTAGCTGTATGATCGTCGGGGACCTGATCGGAGATGTGCAAAGCTGGCGCAATTTTTCGCAGCGTCTTTACGATCTCTTCAGATGGCTTTATAGCTGGAGGCGCAGGCATTTTTAAGGCAGGCTGAGGAGAAATGGCAGATTCCTTGGCGGCGGCTGGAGTTTCTTTGGAGGGAGATGGAAGACTTGCTTTGGGTTCCAGTTGGGGTTTTGCAACGCCCTCTTTAATCTGGGTTTTTACTGGAATTGGTTTTGAGGCAGTAGGCTGCGGCAGCTCGCGACGGGCAGAGTGTTGGCGTGAGCAGGATTGAAAAAACTGGACCTCTTCAGCAGAGGCGAATATCCAAGCTTGTTGGGGCTGCGCGCGCGCGTAGTTAAGCGCATCATGGACTAGCTGTCGAAAGGAATCGTTCATAACCTAAATGCTCAATTTGGTCGGCTCAATTCAGAAAACCGCTTTTTTAGTTCGGGGATCAGCGAAGAGAAGCCTCGATCGTGAAAATGATCGCATAGTTTCTTTTCTAACTGTCCCAACCCTTTTTTGTGAAGATGGGAAAGATATGTCCTTAGATATCCTTTTCCCATCAGAGCATTGACTGGATCCTGGTTTTTCAACAAGAAGAAGATGAGGTTTTCATTACTTTTAAAATGAGAGACCAGCGGTTCTGCAAACTGATAGAGTTGATGGAGCTTCCGTTTGATCTGCAGCTTTTGGCGGGAGTTCAAGGATTCCCTCCCTGAAAAAGTAAGGACTAGATCGGCAAGGGTCAAATGGATCTGTTCGACCTGTTCCTCAAAGTTTTCAAAGGCAATGAAGAATAGTTGGGTATGTTCGAAAGCTTTGTTCACATGCCCTGACTCGTGCGCCCAATCGTAGGGGAAGTGGCGTTTCTCGGGAGAAATGACCAGGTTGATGGGAGCCTCATGCAAAATTGCCTGATGAGCAGCCAGCAGTTCCTTGAGAAAAAACTGAAGCAGCAATGTACGGTGCTGTTCTTGCCTGACCGAATGGGGCGAAAAAGGGGAGAACAAACAGGCTTGAACTTGAGGCATCGTACTCCTTCAATTAGTCTTAACAAGAGATGGGGCACCCGCGTCAGTATGACAAATTTGGTTTTGAACTGCAAGTTTTTAAGTAAAAAAATAGTTTGCGAAAAGCGTTCAAAAAATTTCCAAAATTTTTTTATTAAGATTGCAGCAGCTTCTAAGACTCAACGGAGGAAGAGGTCTCTTGCGCTACCCAAGCTAAGTAAGGAGGATATCCTCGAACAATCTCAACTTGCAGGATCTCCGGCACTTCATAACTGCAATGCGCTTTGATGTATTCTTGAACGGCTTCAAAGTGTTCTGATGCTGTCTTAAGAACGACCTTTGTCTCCTGTCCCTCTTCAATTTTCCCCTCCCAACGGTAGATCGATTCCACTTCTGGGTAGATCGTTGCGCAGGCGATTAGATGTTTGCCGAGCAGTCCATGAATAATCTTTTTTGCTTCTTCTTTGTCGCGGCATGTCCAAAAAATATAGATCATAGGAGCTCCTTGGCAAATGCTATCCTGAATGTTTTGGTAATTATTTTCTCTACTAGGGCCTGTCGTCAATTCAGTTTCTGTCGATTTTGGATTCTTTTTCGGAGGGTTATATCAACATTGCGTATATTACCCCCCGAAAAAAGAATTCAAAATCGGCCAAAATAATCCAAAAACTCGACGAAACCTGAATTGACGACAGGCCCTAGATCAAACATACTTTTGTAAAAGGTGGTGTTCTTAAAATCAAAGAAAGAAAAAATTTTTGCAGTTGAATGGGAATTGGGGTGGTGGGACAATGGGCAGCCGCTCTACATTTGATTGTATTTTGCTAACCCAAAGGAGTCTTTATGAAGAAATGGGTATTTTCACTATTGATGTCGACATGCACAGCAGGATCATTGCTTGCTGCGCCGCAAGCTATCGTTTTCGACTTTGGAGGAGTCTTGACAGGCAGTCCCGACCGGGAAGCGGTTGTCCAGTTCATCAGACAAAGCCATCAGCTATCTGAAGCGGATTTTGAAAAGGTCAACCAAGAAAAACGGTTGGCTGTCAAAGCCGGCAAGACAGATGAGGAATTTTGGATCGCCTACGCTAAAGAGCATGGGATCCGATTGCCATCTAATTGGTCTGAAGATTTTCATTCTGTCATGAAGAGCGCCGTCGGGGCCAATCCAGAGATGTTTGCGCTGGTAGAACGATTAAAAGAGGCAAAAGTCCCTGTTGCGCTCTTGTCAAATATTGATCCACGCCTTTCGAAACTGATTAGGAGCTATGGTTATTATGAGCTGTTTGAGCCTTGTCTGCTTTCTCATGAGATCGGGGTGGAAAAGCCCGATGCCAAAGCGTTTGAGATCCTTCTCAAAGAATTAGCTCTTCCTGCTCAAGACGTCGTCTTCATCGATGATAAGCAGGAAAACGTCGAGGCGGCAAAAAAGCTTGGGATCGATGCGATCGTGTTCGAATCGACCGATCAGATCAAAAGCGAGCTCGTCAAGAGAGGGGTTCTTAAACTGGCTTCATAATGTTACCGGATCGATCCGCAGTTTGAGCAATGGCTGTGAGAAGCAAAATTGATGGTGATCTCACAGGACGGGCATTGCCAAACTTCGGTCGATGGCAGAACAAAGAAGACCCCTTTTCCATCCGAATAGATCGTATCTGGGCATATGCTCTCTTTGCCAAGGTTGACAGTGATTGTATTTTTGGAGATAAAGACTTGCGATGCATCGACATAAATCTTTGCAAACGTTTGTCCGTCAACGGTAAAAATGCAGTCCGTAGGAACAAATTGATGTGCTGAAACAAACGAAAATAGGAGAATTGAAGACAAACTAGTTAAAAGAGCTTTTTTCATAAAAACCTCACTAATTTGAAATATATCTTCATATCTAATTCTTTTTTTTGCAAGATCCGAAATTAGGAGAGAGGCAGTTTTGCAACTGCCTCGAGAGGCTGGCCCAAATGCATTAGGGACGGCTTGCCTAATGAATTCTGTTGTGAGGCAGATATGCGGAGATCTTTGCAGTTGCTGACCGCTTTGCTAGCGGTCCAGGTTTGTCTTTATGCGAACGAGGAAGTTCAGGGACCTTATCTCTACTGTCAAAAGAAGTGGGGAGAACTGAAGTGGGAGGGCCTTAAAATTCAGGTGCTCAAACTGCGGGCAGAGCAATTTCCTCCTGGCAAGACCTACACGCTGTTCATCCGCAACTGCGATGGCTCGGAAACGCCAGTCTTTAATTATACTGCGAACAAAAAGGGGCATCTGATCATCGATCTCGACAGCGAGCTGAAACAAGGAGCTCCATTCGCAGTCACTCCCCTCAGAAAAGGAGAGAAAGTCTCCTACTGCATGTATTCTCCAGACCGATCTGAAAAAATCATCACGTCTATCATCCCGTTTCCTATTGAAGCGTCCAAAGAATTTGCGACTGTTTCCCTTGAACTGTTCGATCCGAAAGGGGAAGAGTTTGCCTGTTTCGGAAAAGGCTTTACACCAGGAGAAAGGGTTCAAGTCATATGCACATCAGGAGATCAGATCCATCAAGAGGCCGTTATCATAGATCAGAATGGAAACTTCAACTACTTGTTAAGGCCTTCCATCGAAGGACAAGAAACGGGGACTGCCAAGGTAACTGTCAAACGTCAAAATGAGCAGATCTCAGTGCCTTTTGCCTGGGGGCGTCAAGCCCAGGAGTTTGTCGGGGCCATCTGCCTTCAGATCCACTAAAAATCGACAGTAATTGGCGAATTTCTATTGATTTCTGCTTTAGTTCTAAAGTATTATTTTTAAAATAAAAATTTCAGATTTTGTTTGAACGTGGTGTGGTTTAGATTGTTTTTATTTTTGGTGGTTGTCATGAATTGCATTTCACCGATTTTTGCTGAGCCTACCCGCTTTCTGTTGGTTCGCCATGGGGAAACCGATTGGAATAAAGAAATGCGGTACCAGGGACAAATTGACATTGAATTGAACGAAACGGGACTTTCCCAAGCTGAGTCTGTAGCGAACGAGCTGATCGTAGCCCATCCTGATGTTGCAGCGATCTATTCCAGTGATTTGAGCCGCGCCTATGTAACAGCGCAGCTGTCAGCAGTGAAATATGATCTGCCTATTGTGAAAACGGAGGCCTTGCGAGAAATTAGCTGGGGAGACCTCGAAGGCGTGCTATGGGATGAACAAATAGCCCTTGCCTATGAAGAAAATAAAAAGAACTTGCTACATAGCATTCCCGATCGGAAGAAGCGTTGGGACCAGGTCCTCATGAATGGTTCTGAAAGCTATAATGCATTGCTGGCCAGGGTGATGGTCCAGATAAAGAAGATTGCTGAAGCCCACCCGGGTGAAAAAGTCCTCGTGTTCACCCATGGAAGGGTCATCCGAACGCTTGCCGAAGAAAGCTTAGACAGCGAAGCTCCATTAAAGATCGGTAATTGCGCTGTGGTCCATATGATCTACGATCCAGATCGGAAAGGCGCCGAGCTTAGCTTTGAAAAAATTGAAGCATTTTCTCCGGCTGAATTCTCCTAGATTAGGAGATGTTCTTTAATCCTCTGTTGTGAACAACGCTTTGACGTACGTTTCAGCATCGAACGGCTCAAGGTCTTCTGCCTTTTCTCCCGTTCCTATCCATTGGATTGGAATCCCAAATCGCTTATAGATCGAAAGGACAATTCCTCCCTTGGCCGATCCGTCGAGTTTTGCAAGGACAAGTCCCGTCAGCGGGGTAAACTGGTGGAAGGCTTGGGCCTGGTCGATCGCATTCTGCCCAGTCGTCGCATCAAGGACAAGAAGCGTCTCATGGGGCGCATCAGGAATGACCTTGCTGCACACGCGCCTTACTTTTTCCAATTCTTGCATCAAGTCGGTCTTATTTTGGAGGCGTCCTGCCGTATCGATCAGGACTACGTCGATCCCGCGCGCCTTGGCAGCTGTCAATGCATCGAAGGCGACAGCGGAAGGATCGCTTCCCGGCTTGGACTTGACAATGTCGACATCCAGCCTTTCAGCCCAAAGCGTCAGTTGGTCTATCGCAGCTGCCCGGAACGTATCGCCTGCTGCCAGAATGACTTTTTTCCCTTCGCTGCAAAAGTGATTGGCGAGTTTGGCAATCGATGTGGTCTTGCCGCTTCCGTTCACGCCGACGATCAAGATCACAAGCGGAGTCCCGGCTTCCGGAATCCGGGGAATTGACTTCGCAGGCTCATTTAAGATGCTCAAGGCATGCTCTTGCAAAATCTTGAGGATGTAAGAAATGTCGTTGGTCGGCTTTGTGCGCAGGGCTGAGCGGAGGTGGTCGACGAACTCGGTCGCGCACTGCGACCCCAGGTCCGATTCAAAGAGGATTTGCTCCAGCTCTTCAAAGGTCTCATCGTTCCAAGGCTTTCCAAACAGCGCGTGGATCCTCTGAGAGAGAAGGGAACGGGTTTTTGAAAGGGCGCTTTTGACTTTCTGAAAGCTCGACTTAAGAAATTTAAACATTGTAAAGGCATTTTAAGTTGATGGAAAAAAGAGTCTATCAGATAAGGGAATTTGGACACCATGATCAAAGGCAGGCTCAGATGGACACGCATGAGTATCAGGCAAAAGAAGTTTTAAAGCGCTATGGGATTCCGATACCTGAATTTGCCGTTGCAACGAAGGTCGGCGAGGTGGAAAAGGCTATCCGCCATTTGCAACTGAAAGAAGGGGTCGTCAAAATCCAGGTCCATGCAGGTGGAAGAGGAAAGGCCGGCGGCGTGAAGTTTGGAAAAACCCCGGAAGAGATCATCAGGGCGGCAGAGCAATTGATCGGGATGAAGATGGTCAATAACCAAACGGGTCCTGAAGGGATCATTGCCCATGAGGTGCTGATCACCAAGCCGATCGATATCAAAAAAGAATATTATTTGGGCGCTGTGATCGATCGGGAAAGAGCTGTCCCCATCCTGATCGCTTCTCCAGAAGGGGGGATGGAGATCGAAGAGGTAGCGGAAAAGCATCCCGACAAGATTCTAAAACTGCCCATCGAGCTGGATGGAACGCTGCGCGGCTACCGGCAGGTCCGCCTCTGCAGCTTCATGGGGTGGCATGGGGAGATGGCCAAGGAAGGGGCCAGAATTGCGCGAGGCCTTGCTAAAGCATTCATTGAAACGGACGCTTCTTTGCTGGAGATCAATCCTTTTGTTGAGTCGACCGATGGGAAGCTGTGGGCTTTGGATGCCAAGTTATCGGTGGATGACAATGCCCTTTATCGACAGCCCGATATCTCAGCCTATTACGATCCAACCCAAGTTTCTGCAAATGAAGTGGCTGCTAAAGAGTTCGAGCTTGCCTATATCGCTTTGGACGGCAATATCGGATGCATGGTCAATGGCGCCGGGCTTGCCATGGCGACAATGGACATCATTCAGTACTATGGCGGCAAACCGGCCAACTTTTTAGATGTCGGCGGCGGCGCCTCGAAAGAAAAGGTCGCTGAGGCGTTTAAGATCATTTTAAGCGATCCCAAAGTGAAGGCGATCCTCGTCAATATTTTTGGCGGGATCATGAACTGCGCCACGCTTGCGGAAGGGATCATTGCCGCCGCGTCGGAGATGGAGATCAAAGTCCCCCTTGTTGTCAGAATGGAGGGGACCAATGTGGAAGAGGGAAAGAAAATGCTGCAAAAGTCCAACCTTTCCATCGTTACTGCAGACGGACTTGCAGAAGCTGCTGAAAAAGTGTGCGCTACTCTGAAATCTTCACCGAAAAAATAGCGAGGAATTCCATGGCGATCTTAATCAATAAGAACACGAAAGTGATTACTCAGGGGATCTCGGGAAAAGCGGGCAAGTTCCATACGGAGCAATGCATGCTTTACGGGTCCAAATTCGTCGGCGGTGTGACACCGGGAAAAGGGGGGCAGGAGATTTTAGGAATTCCCGTATTCGATACGGTCTACGACGCAAAAAAGGCAACAGGTTGCGACGCTTCCGTGATCTTTGTGCCGGCTCCTTATGCAGCGGATGCGATCTTGGAAGCAGAAGACGCTGGCATCCCTCTGATCGTCTGCATTACTGAGGGGATCCCTGTCCGCGATATGCTTGAAGTAAGCCGGGTGATGAGAAATAGCAAAAAAAGCCGGTTGGTTGGGCCGAACTGCCCTGGATTGATCACGCCGGGAGAATGTAAAATCGGGATCATGCCGGGCTATATCCATAAACGGGGCCGCATTGGGATCGTCTCTAGGTCCGGCACCCTGACCTATGAAGCAGTCTGGCAAACGTCTTTGCTAGGCCTCGGCCAATCTTCGTGCGTCGGCATTGGCGGAGATCCGTTGAACGGCACCAATTTTATCGATGTCCTCAAGCTGTTTCAAAATGATTTGGAGACGGACGGGATCCTTCTAATCGGCGAGATCGGAGGGACTGCTGAGGAAGAAGCTGCCGAATGGATCAAGGCCCACTGCACTAAGCCTGTCGCCGCCTTCATTGCCGGCGCAACAGCGCCTCCGGGAAGACGGATGGGCCATGCCGGTGCGATCATCTCTGGCGGAAAAGGGACCGCAAAGGATAAAATGGCAGCCTTGAAAGCTGCAGGGGTCGCTATTATCGAGTCTCCAGCTGAGATGGGCACGACCATGCAAAAAGTGATGAAACAGCGAAATTGAGTCTGACAAGTTTGCATTCTATTTGGATAAACTATGATCACCATTCCCGGTAAGATTCCGATATCGATCTACCCGACTTTTTGGCTTTTTGCCGCTCTCATTGGCTATATGAACAGCATGAGCTTGATTGGAACGGTGATTTGGATCGGGATCATTTTTGTCTCTGTCCTCTTCCATGAGTTTGGCCACGCCCTGACAGCTTGGGCCTTTGGACAAAAGCCGCGGATCGAGCTGGTAGCCCTTGGAGGCTTGACCTATCACGATGGGCAGAAGCTCTCCTTTTGGCGCCAATTTTTCATCGTCCTGGACGGGCCTCTTTTTGGGCTGATCCTCTTTGCAATTGCATCATTGCTGCTGCAGGCCCCTGCAATCGCCCAAAGTTCGGCAGCTCCGGTCCTCTCTTTGGTCAGAGCGGTCAACTTGTTTTGGACAGTCGTGAACCTTCTTCCCGTGATGCCTCTTGACGGGGGCCAGCTGATGCGCATCATTATGGAAGGGATATTCGGACTAAAGGGATTCAAGTATGCCCTTGTCACCAGCATGGTCGTCGCTGTCCTGATCAGTTTGTTTTTCTTCCTTTATCAGGCATTTATCATCGGCGCTCTTTTTTTCCTTCTCGCCTTTCAGAGCTACGATACATTTAGAAGGACCCGCAACCTCTCAGAACCTGACCGGGACGAGTCTTTGAAAGACCTATTGGATGTTGCCGAAGAGGCGTTGCAGCAAGGAAAGAAGAGAGAAGCTCAAGAGATGTTCCAAAGGATCCGTCAGACGGCAAGAAAAGGGATGATCTATAACTTGGCCACGCAATATCTTGCTTTTTTGGACTATGAGAGCGGTAATTCCAAAGCTGCCTACCAGCTTCTCCTATCGATCCGCAAAGAGCTGGCAAACGATGCCCTTTGCCTGCTGCATAAAGCGGCGTTCGAACAGAAAGATTTCCCGCTTGTCGCAGAGCTTGGCGGCAGCTGTTTCCAGACATGGCCGACTGCAGAGACAGCATTGAGAAATGCCTATGCCCATGCAGAGCTATCCCAATCGATCCCTGCTGTCGGATGGCTTGAGACAGCAATTGAAGAAGGGATTGAGAACATCGATGAAGTCTTTGCTGAAAAGAGCTTCGATCCTATTCGCCATGAAGAACTGTTCCAGCAGTTGATTCTTTCCCAAAAAAAGAACAAAGAAAATTAACGCGGATTTCCAACTCTTTAGGGCTTCTTTTTTCAGCATAACGACAGCTTCTCCTCTGGCCCCAAAAAAGTGAAACATCGAGTTCTAAGAAACCCGTTACAAAAATCTATCTAGTTGACTAACCTGAACAGGAACCGGAAAGATTGGAGTGATCTCTTGAGCTTTTCGTTCACTGATCGTATGGTTGTTTCCCGTTTCCCAGCAGCTTGTACTGTCGTTGATGAGAACCTTGTACTTGCATCCTTGGACGAATGGAATTTCAATTGCCCAGGTTTCGGATGAAATCCTTTTAAGAGGAATTCCTTTATCCCAGCTTAATCCAGCCTCGTTGCCGCGGATCGTTAAAAAATCGGTTTCAGATAATTCAGCATGGACAGTGACTGTTACATATTGCCTTTTCAGCCATTCATGGATTTCACCTCGAAGATCGTCTACTGGCACAAGTTCAGATGCTTTGACGGCTCCTCGGTCCAACGGGCATTCTTTCTTTTCCCGAAGAGAGGAGAGAATAATGTGTCTATCGTAGACATGTCCGCAGGGTGTCCGAGTTGGAAATGCCATGACCTGTGCACTGACTGGACATTGGTAGTTTTCAGGGATCTCGACGCTTGATGGCAGTCGAGAAATAAGATCTAAAATGCGGGTATCTGCAGGAACAAGCCTGTTGTCGATGATATAGTTTTTCCATGGGTAAGACATGGAGATCTGTCTTGCGTCAGAAAGAGAAAGGGGGACGATCATTTTGTGGGTCCATTTCTCAACCATTCGAGCTTCCGCTTTATTTAATCCCAAGTCCCATCCGAGCTCTTTGAGCATGGCATCAGCCTTCTGCTCAAAAATCCTGGTATACAGGTCCAGGTTGTATTTGCAAGATCCATGAACGTATTGGATCTTTTCTTTCAGATCGTCTGAGATTAATTCCTTCGTTTTTCCATCAGGAAACATCGCTTTAAAAGAGCGGGGAATAGTCTCTTCAATATCGATCACAGCCTGCAGGAAGTCGATATTCGCGCGAAACTCCAGAAGCCTTTCAGAATCAGGAGGAGTATCAGACATAGCTGCATAGCAACTTTGAAGGTGCAGGATTGTTTCTTGAGCAATGTCGCGTATGACTGCAAATTGATCTGCGTAATATTGGCTCATTACGAAAACGGGAGAAAATCGTGCAAGGAATGATTCTGAACTGTCTTGGGCCATTCTTCCAGTCAATGCCTCAGACACAATAACTTGCTGCAGCAGGGCAGAATCTTGTGGATCTGTAATTAAAAAGCCAGAGCTGACATGGGGAAGTGATCCTACAACTTGAGTGGTCATTGTAAATTCCTCTTTTTTCGTGCTTAATTATACCATGATTTTCTTTTAATTATAATCGATCAAATTAATATTTGTGTTTTTATTGTTATATAATAATTTTAATTTAACAGGTTTGTTTTGTTAGTTTGAGGTTAAAATTATTTTTATATACATTTTCTTCCAAGTTATCACACGTTGAAAGCGTCAAATGGGGCTCCATACTCCTAATAATGGACGTGCAAATATGGATAACATTTACAATTCCTTTATAATTCATTAATGTCAAGGGGTGGAAAATTAGCCGGTTTTACTAGCAGTATTTCAAGGGAGCCTCGATGTTTCCAAGCGGAATTTGCCAAGTAGACAGTTGCAAAACTGTCTCCAAGATCTAGGGCCTGTCGGCAATTGTTGTTGCAACGAATGAAGACGAAGGAGCTGGTCTTTGCTATTCAGACCTTACTGCCTCGCAGAATATTCTTTCAAAATTTTCAGACGAATAGAGTTTAGCTCTATCGCTAATGAGAAAGGCCTTGATCCGATCGAGGTAGCCATTGTACTCCTCTATGGTCATCGTCTTTAAAAAGGCGTAAAGTTCATCGTAGGAAGCGAAATCGCGGCGGTCGATAAAGCACTCTTTGGGGATCGTGTCGGTCACATTGCTGGCTCCCCAATAGACGGGGATTGATCCTGCTGCAAAGCAATCGAAGATCTTCTCTGTGACGTACCCTTTGACGTCCCTCATATTTTCATAGCAGATCGAAAATCGATAATTTTTAATGGTCTGCAACTTGTCAGGACATGCGCCTCGATAGCTTTTGTAAACCCCTTCAGGCCATTTTCTGCCGTAGAACTCGAAGCCAGGTTCTTGGATCTTCTCAAAGTATTCAATCGCTTTTTTTCTCTCTGAGTAGAGCTCGAGAGGGTGGGAACTTTTAAGATCGGAAGAGACCAACGTGCACAGCTTCCTCTCTTCAAAACTCGGAAGATCGGAAAGCATCGGCTGCAAAACAGGATAATAGAACTTGAAAAACTTTTGATTATCGACCAGGTCATCGTCCCATGTGTAGACCTTGTTAAAATGGTCGAGTATTTTTGTCCTATACATTCTCTTTAAAACGACCGGCGGCTCCCACATGAAGAGGACCATCTTATCTTTAGGCAGTTTAGAGAGGTCGCATTTCTTGCAGTATTTGGGTGTAAGATTATAGAAAATGAGTTTCTTTGTTGTTTTACCTTCAATCTGCGGATAAAGGTGCAATCGTTCTGTCAGACGAGGAAGGAAACCATTCCTTTTTTGGAGCTGCTGGTAATAGTCCTTTGGCGATTTCACAATGGCATGGGCTTCGACGTTGTTTTTTTGCAAGATGCCGTTTAAATAATCTTCCGCAAGCTGAAAGTTGGGAATGACTTCAATCACCGGTTCGTTGGCGTTTACAGCAACCGTTAGCAAGGACAAGGCGAAGCTAAGGACATGAATCGTTTTTTTCATCAGTTCTCAGATGTATAAATGAAAAAAAAGAAGATAGAACAAATGACGAATTATATTCTAGACCCATTCCAGCAGCAGGCAGAATGGGTCTGGAGGCCTTTTTATTAGCGACAGGCTTTTAATCCAGCCATGCAGGCAAAGGGCTGCTAAAGAAGATAGGTGATTCAGAGCGTTCTTCACTGCTGCTAGAAGAGCTTGTTGACAAGCAGCTCATGCTGCTGGAAGAGCTGCTAAGACTGCTAGATGAAATGGAACGTTCCTCACTGCTCGAACTGCTTGAAGTACACATCGACATGGGACTTTCACTTCGTTTTTCCTCGGCCACATTTGAAAATGATCTTGCTCTTTGTAAGAATCTGATATAGTCAGCAGCCTGTTTAGGCGTCCACCTTTTTGCTGGATCAATCTGCAGCAGGTTCCAAATGACGAATTCAAGACTATCTTTGTTAAGAGGCTCGCTCATCCATTCCTCTTGAGATAAACGATTGAAATACCAGTCGGAGTAATTTAAATTCTGGATTGTAGTTGCTGGTGCTTTTAAATGCCGTATTACATTTTGATTGCTTAAGACATATTTTCGATCTAAATAAAATGAGAAAATCTCAAATAAAGACAACCCCATCGCCCAGCTGTCATGGGCTATCGTTGCGTAGTTGGCCGGCAATTGATCTCTAGTGAATGGAGCAGCGTTATAGTAATGGGTATACACCGATTCAGGAGACAGATACCTGGCTGCGCCCAGTTTCACTTGTTGTTTCGATCCGATTTCTGACGCAAGCCCCCAATCGCTTAGGAGCAAGAGGCTCTTTTGGTCGACTTCATTGGTATAAAGAAAGTTCGATGGCTTGACATCCATATGGGCTAGACCTTGTTGATGGACAGCGCTCAGTTCATCGAGCATCTGTAAAGCGACGTCGAACCTTTTTTCTTCTGTGCTCAAGTCGATCTCTTTTTTAGAGATCCCCTTTTCTAAACTTCCATCCATTGCGACCGCGAGCCACGCTGTTTTTTCTCCTCTATCAACAAAACTGTTGCAGATAGTGCCATCCTTAAGACGGATAGAGAGTCGATATTCTTGTTCATTTTGATCGGGAGCGCTGTGAGGCATTTTCCTTGTAGAGAGGAATGCGGCGACCGATCCCGTTTTCAGGTTAAGGGCGGCATAGACTTTTTTAAAGTTTCCTTTTCCGAGAAGTAAATCTCCCTGCGTCTTTTTATTGAATAGCACATAAATATCGCCCGATCCTGTTACAAGCAATGAGCGGGAAAGGCCATAGTCAGAGGCTTTGATGACTTGCGCCTCGTTTATTTCTGTTGCTCTTGCGACGGCGCCAGCGATGGCCTGCATCGCTCTTTCATCTGTCAAATTTGCCAATGAGAGGAGTGCATTGCGGGATTGGGGAATTAATCCCTCAGCTTTTGTTGGGATCGGGCTGTCAAATTGAAATTGCAGAGTTGCTGTTGCTGGAGTTTCAGGCGGCGGCAGTATAGGAAACGTCTCTCCTTCCGGATCAAACCGATTTGCAACACGCAAAGCTGTTTCCAAGGGAGCTGGCAATATTCTATCATTCTCTGCAACCTGTCTTTCCATGGGGGGCGGTCCAAGGTCCTCTTCGAGATAGCCGTCCGAACTGTAGTCATAGTCAAGGGGTGGTTGTCCCTCTTCTGAATCACTCAATGTTTCAACCCGCCCTTCAAGAGTTGGGCTCCCTTCCCCAAGAGGAGATAGGCGGTTAAGGACTTCTAGCTGGCTGATCCCGCCTTCAGGATATCCGGCAGGATCAGAGTCGTATCCAAGCGAACGGGGGTGTGGTTCGTAAGTTGGCGAGCTGAAAATAATTTCATTTTGTCTATTTAATGTGGACATAATTAATTGTATTTTTAAAGTTAATAATATTATGTATTTAATTATATCAAAAAAATAATTTAAAGTAAATAAAATATATAGTATTAATTGTTCAATCTTTTGTGGTTGATTGTTAATGGGTTGCGTTTTTTGTAGGAAGTAAGATTTACACTCGGAAGGAGCTTCTTTCGCCGTTAAATTATATATTTTATTAAATGGTTGGCAGGTGTATACACTGAGGGCAGTCCTTGTTTCGATTTGCAAATCAATCTGTACAACATATCGGAGGTTCCGCATGTCTTCGAAGCTATTAGGTTCTCTTGCATTACTGACTCTTGTAACTGGTATCAAATTAGAAGCAGTTGAACCTGTCGATTCCATCGATGAGCATATGGAAGAAAATAGCGATGCCGAGATCGCCTATCTCGAGACAGAGGATTGGGAGATGGATCCTGCAGAAGAATATGTCGAGCCGGAAAAGGCTGCTGCTGCAACTCCTTCTGAAAAAAGACCTCCTTTGGCTGAAGTGGCGCGCCGCGAGCATGGTTATGCCGGCGTCACCCTCGACCCCAAGAAAAGGGCAGCCCGGCCTGAGCAGCAGACGGCTGAACAGAGCGGCAAAAAGCCTGAACCGCGCAAAAAGCTCAAAGCCCACTTTGCCGGCAGCAAACGGCCGCTCCAAAACGCCCCTGATTATGTTCCCGCTCCAAAGACGAAAAAGTCGACCAGGATCAAGAACCAATGGGTGTCAAGCAAGACCCATCCCAAAATCCCCAAAGAAGAAGAGGTGGACAACCGTGATAGGACAGCCTCTTCTTCTCAGAAGCAGACTGCCTTTGGAGAAGGCAATGCCCTGGCCTCTTCCCGCCGCGCATCGCAGCACCTTTCTCCCGACCGGTTGATTGCACAAGCGGGACCTGACAATCAAATGCCGATGAAGAAAGAAAACTCGCAGGAAAGCAAAGAGAAACAGCCTGATGAGGGGATCGAATATCCTCATGCTGGATTTATTGCTCCTGACGGCCATGTTTATATTACGGGAGAATGGCTCTATTGGAGAACGCGCGAGGGCGGGCTTGAATATGCTGTCGAGCGTTCATCGGCTGCACCCGGTGTGTTTACAGATGCTGTTCCTAAGAAGCTCAGCTTTGACTGGCAGTCGGGTTTCCGTGTGGGGGTTGGAGTGCACCTTCCTTATGATGGGTGGGACCTGTATGTCAATTATACCGACTTCAGGCCGGAAGATTCGGGCCATGCGAGCGGCTCTGTTTTTCCTCTTTTAGTGTACCAGGGGCAGCTTCCGATTAACGATGTAACGGAGGCCCACGGACACTGGAATATCGATTTTCAGACGCTGGATGTGGAGGTCGGACGGAGGTATTATATCGGAAAATCGCTGATCTTGCGTCCTAATATCGGAATCCGAGGCGCTTGGATCGATCAGCACGCCCGTTTCGAATATAAAGGAGGAGAAGTTCCTGCCGGACTGGAGTATACGGTGCATGACAAAAATGATTTCAAAGGAGCCGGACTCAGGGCTGGGATCAACTCGAACTGGTATTTTGGCGCAGGCTTGAGCTTCAATGGGGATATCTTTGCTTCTTTGGTAGCAGGGCATTTTGATCTTTCCCAAGATCAAAAGCAGCGCGGCATTGAAGTGATCGACTTGGATTCCGACTTTAACCAGCTCTCGCCAAATATCCAGATGTTTTTGGGCTTAAGCTGGGACCGCAACTTTTATCACAACCGATGCCATTTTGGACTGACATTAGGGTTTGAAAGCCAGTACTGGTGGCGGCAAAACCAGATGGAGCGTTTCACCGACTCTTCGCAGCCGATCTACGTGCGTCCAGATGAAGATCTTTCCTTCTACGGGATCAATTTAAGGGCGCGCATCGATTTCTAAATTGAATGGCCAATTACAAAACTTGAAGGCCTTGTCAAAATAGCTCCTTGAGCCATTTTGACAAGGCCTTCAAGTTTTGTAATTGGCCCTGGTAAGACTTATCGCGAAGCAGCAGGTTCCTTGCTCTGTTTTTTTGAGATCTCGAGCGGAGGAGTCGTCGATTCGAGGTACTGCACGCCGAGCGTGATATGCAGGTCGTGTCCTTCATATTGAGCAGGCAGCCCTGCATCTGTCCTGACCTTTACCAGCTCGGGCGAGTCGACCGTTAAAAAGTAGACTTTTGTTGCTTTTGGAATATTTTTAGGAACAGCCCAGGCAAAATGCCCCAATGAAAATGGATAGCGCGATCCGAGCGCTGGAAGGGTTGGAGGAGCTGTCCAGTCGATCTCTCCTGGCATGATGATCGAGATGTGGGCGCCGATCAAGCCTGGACCGAAGTAGGGCGGAGGAGAAAGGACATCCGGAAGCAGAGGGAGCAGCTCGTACACATACCGGTCGGTCACTTTTAAATAAAGGAGCCCATCGTTTGTTTTTTGAAGCACGCCATGGCGCGGAAGCTGGCTTTGCGCGTATGTATAAGCTTGAGGCTCATCGACAGTGGTTGCTCCATCCGCAGCCCATCCGGCAAGCGATAAAGAGAGGCTAAGAAATCCTAGTTTGGGCAGCAGTGTGTTCATCCGCTAGATCCTAATGGTTAACAGTTCATTCCACGACGTCGTAAAGCACGCGGAGACTGATCCCCGCTGCATCCGCCATTTCTGGAGAGTCCCTTCCGACGCGAAGCGCAAAGCACTTTTTCCATAACGTTCCTTAACATCATCAAAAACTTGCATTGCTTGCAATTGTTTTTGTGGATTTGAAGAGCGTAATTGAAAAAGATCGGGCTGAAAGGCGTGCTCAGGCACAAGGCCTCCTAAGATGATCCCCGTCTTTTTGTAGGGAAGTCCATCGCGATAAATCCTTTTCAGAGCGTCTTTGGCAAGCGTGCAGACGGTAGGCGTATAATGGGTCGGTTCCGGCAAAACAAGGGTGCAGCTATTGCTGTAGGCTTTCTCAATAAATGGGGAGGTCGTTAGAAAAACAGTCAGAAAAGAGGGGAGGAGCTGCTCTTTGCGCAGAGTCTGTAGCGCATCGTCTGCATAAGAGCACAACGCTTCATTTAGTTCGGCAAGGGCTGTCACCTTGTAACTGAATGATCGGGAGCGGGTGATCGATTTTCTTTCGACCGGCGCTTCGTGCAGCTCTAAACAGGGGGTGCCGCGCAGCTCGCATGCCGTACGCAACAGGACAACGGAAAAACGTTGCTTGATCCAGTGGTCGGGAAGGTCCTTAAAGGCTTTGGCATTGCGGATCCCTTCTGCGTGCAGCGCTTGTCCGAGGCGGGAGCCGATGCCCCAGATCTCTTCAGGAGCTAGTTTTTCGAGGATAGGATCGGCTTTGATCTCATTGCAAAATCCGAAAATCCCATTCTTTTTCTTAGCGATGTCATTGGCAACTTTTGCCAATGTCTTTGTCGGTCCGATCCCTATCGAGACGGAGATTCCTGTCCATTGGAAGACCCGCTGCTTGATCTCTTTTGCAAGGGTGATCGGATCTTCGGTAGCAATCTGTAAGAATGCCTCGTCGATCGAGTACTCTTCCATCTCTTCGGAAAATTGGGAGAGGACCCGCATGACCCGCTGCGACATATCGCCGTACAATGTGTAGTTGGAAGAAAAGACGTACACCTTTTCCCGTTTGAAGAGGTCGGCATATTGGTAGGCCGGCGCTCCCATGGGAATTTTTAATGCTTTCGCTTCTTTGGAACGCGCGACGATGCATCCATCGTTATTGGAAAGGACGACAACGGGCTTTCCTTGCAGCTTGGGGTTGAAGACCTGCTCGCATGAGACATAAAACTGATTGCAGTCGACAAGAAAAAAGCTACTTTGCTTTGTGGATGACATAAGTGACGACGCCCCAGACTTGAAAATCGCTCTCTTCCCTAATTTCCATCATAGGGTAAGCGGGATTTTCTGGGGCAAGGAGAATCTTTTCCCCTTTTTTCACAAGGCGCTTGACGGTGAACTCTCCGTTGAGGATGGCGATGATGATCGATCCATCGTTTGCGGAAATCGAGCGGTCGACGACAAGAACGTCTCCGGAAGATATCCCCGCATCGCGCATCGAATCGCCAGAGACGCGGACAAAAAAGGTCGCTGCCGGATGGGCGATCAGCAGTTCGTTCAGATCGAGCGTTTTGTCCAGGTAGTCTTCAGCTGGAGAAGGAAACCCTGCTTGCACATTGGCCAGGAAAATGGGCAATGGCAAAGAGGATTTCCTGCTCGCTTGAAAGATTTCGGCGACCTTGCTTTCAGCCATCTTAATCCAGTTTGATCGAGTAGAAACGGGTCATATTGCCTTGTCGCACGAGCATTAAGACGCGGTTTTTGCTATCTAAGGAATTCATTGCCGCATTGAACTCTTCGATCGTTGTCACCTTTTTGTGATTGACCGCTTGGATCAAAAAGCCGGGGCGCATTCCAGCCAGGGCTGCAGGGGAGCCTGGCTTGATCTTAACGATGACCACCCCTTCTTCTCCTTTGGCGTACCCTAGCTGCTTGGCCATTTCAGGCGTCAGGTTATCGATTTCCATGCCTAGCTTTTGAACAATGCCTCCAGCGGACGCGAGGGAATCTGAAGCGGTTCCTAAAGTGACCGGAACTGTGACGATCTCCCCTTTGCGGTTGATCTTGAGGTTCAAAGCAGTTCCTGGCCCCATTAGAGAGATCTCGTTTCTGAAGCTCTGCAAGGACTTAACAGGAGTTTTGTTATACTCGAGAATGATATCGCCCTGCTTAAGGCCGGCTTTTTCAGCAGGGGAGTCCTTGATCACTTCTGAAATCAGGGCGCCTTCTGTTTTCGAGAGGCTGAATGCATCCGCAAGGTCCTTATCGATAGGCTGGAGAGAGACTCCGAGATAGCCGCGCGTGACGCTCCCCTTATCGATGAGCTGGTCTTTGATCTGTTTGGCCATGTTGCTAGGAATCGCAAAGCCGATTCCCATGTAGCCCCCGGAGCGGGATACGATTGCTGTATTGATCCCGATCACCTCGCTTTGCAAATTGAGCAAGGGGCCGCCAGAATTGCCCGGGTTGATCGCAGCATCTGTCTGGATAAAGTCTTCTAGATCGGTGATCCGCAAGTTCTGTCTTCCTTTCGCGCTGATCACGCCGACTGTCAGAGAAGCTTCGAGCTGGAAAGGGCTTCCGATCGCAACGACCCATTCGCCGATGTCCATCTCATCGGAATTTCCCAGGTTTAAGAACGGAAAATCCTTCCCTTCGACCTTGATCACGGCGACATCGGTATGGGGATCAGCGCCGATCAGAGTAGCGTCCAGCTCTCGGCCATCATTGAGGACGACGCTGATCTTGTCTGCGCCTTTGATCACGTGCGCATTGGTCATCACATAACCGTCCGCACTGACAAAAAAGCCGGAGCCTTGGCTGAGCTGGGGAGTGGGTTTTTGCGGCTGTCCGCGGTAGGGCATTCCAAAGAACCGGTTAAAAAAGTCGTCGCCGTAGTAGTCAAAAGGGTTCTGTTGTCCATAAGGATTGCCGTATTCGTCCAAATCGGCGCCAGAGCTTTGGACCTTGATGAAAACAACGGCAGGGATCGATTTTTTTGCAACGGCAGTAAAGGCTTTTGAAGTCTGTTCTGGAGAGCATGTGCACGTCCCATTATTGCCGGTTTGGGCAAAGAGGGGCAAAGAAAGGCTGGCGATGGCAGCAGTGCATGCAATCAATGAAAAACGGGATGTCATTTGTTTTAGCATTTTTTTACTCCTGAATTTTAAGCAATTAATGCGGGCAAGACTATTTATACCCCACTCCCCGAGAAAAGAGCAACTGGGGAAGTTTAGAGGAGGGATGCGACGCATAGGAAATGATACGCTCTAGAAAGCGGCTCTAGAGAACGGTCGGGACTACGTCCTCAGCGCCCAGTTCGCAGATAAGCTTAAGCAATGGCGGGGATGGTTTAATCAAGATTTGGTTGATCAAAATATATGGATACGTATAATACGAATACGTAATTAAATGAGGAGGGTAGGGCAATGCTAGTCCCGCAATTAGGTTTCGTCATTTTATTTGTTTCTAACCCATTGAATAGTAGCGCTTTTTATGAAAAGCTTCTAGGATTGAAGCCTTTAGAGGTATCTCCAACATTTGCGCTTTTTGGGCTGCATGATGGGGTCAGCTTAGGGCTGTGGTCTTCGCAGACGGCGGAGCCGGCTGTATTGGCAAAAGGGGGCGGTTCCGAGATCGCCTTTAGCGAAGAAGATGTCGATGGACTCTACCGGAAATGGGCCGATCAAGGCGTTGCGATGGCGCAGGAGCCGACAGACATGGACTTTGGCAGGACGTTTGTAGCGCTTGATCCAGATGGGCATCGGATCCGTGTTTATCGTCTGAAGGAGGAGGGATGAGATATTGGGTAGGCGTTGCCAGCAAAGAACATGTGAAGCGGGGCGTTGCAGGAGGATTTGCACAGGTCTGCCATGGAAAAGGCGGTCCATTAAAACAGATGACAGCGGGGGATTGGATCGTCTATTATTCTCCGACAGAGCGGTTTGGAGAGAAGGAGCTGTGCCGGAAATGGACGGCCCTCGGAAAGATCGGAGCGAAAGAGCCGTATCTTTTCAAAATGAGCGAGGATTTTATCCCTTGGCGGCGAGATGTGGCCTTTGTCCAGATCAAAGAAGCTGCCATCGAACCAATGATCGATGCGCTCTCTTTTATCAGGGACAAGCGCCGGTGGGGATTTCCTTTTCGGCGGGGCTGCTTTGCCATTGAGAAAAAGGATTTTCTCTTGATCGCTTCATCGATGGAGGTCGAACTGTCCGATGCGGAAAGTGAACTTTGAAACAATCAGCTCTCATCGTTCTGCTGAAGAGAGCCCTGGATTTTTGCTTTGGCGGGCGAGTACGTTATGGCGCAGGGCAATCGAAGATGTGCTGAAGCCGCTTGGCCTGACCCATCCCCAGTTTGTGGTTTTAGCGACTGTAGGTTGGCTGACCCGGACGGGGAACAAGGTCACCCAGGTAGAAATCGGCAAGCAGGCGGCATTAGATCCCAATACGACTTCCCAGATCTTAAAAGGCCTGGAGGCGAAGGGGCTTGTCGAACGTTTGCGGCTCACAGATGAGAGGAGCAAGCATTCCACACTGACACGGACGGGCGTAGATAAATTGAAGCAAGCGCTCCCTGCTGTAGAGAAAGCGGACGCGGCCTTCTTCTCTGAAGTATCGCCGCTAAAGCCGGAAATGTTGAAGGTCTTACAAAATTTAGCGATGTGCGCACAATGATTCAGATATTTGAAATCAAGCC
>JAFEGF010000069.1 GCA_018240225.1 Verrucomicrobiota bacterium | reverse complement strand
CTGTTTTTGACATAACGGAGGACCTCTAGGGTGCGGTCGTAGGTTGCGCGATGCCGGACGCGGGGCGTCAGGCGCCTTACCGTTTCGATGTTATGGTTATAGACGTCGGGCTTTTCATGAAGAACCGTATCGATCGCTTCAAAATCGCCTGAAAAATCGGAGGTCAGCACTTCCATAGTGACGCCTTTGCATTCTTGCCGGACGGCGCGGATGATGGCTGCAATGTGGGCTGCGCCTTTGTCGGCAAGGTCGTCGCGGGCGACCATTGTAATCACGACATGCTTCAGTCCCAGGTCTTTGCAGGAAAGGGCTATCCGTTCCGGCTCGTCTTCCTCAGGAGCTTTAGGAGTTTTGGAAAAATCGATGTCGCAAAATCCGCAGTTGCGCGTGCACTCTTTTCCTAATGCTAAAAACGTTGCTGTCTTATGGGAATAGCACTCAAAGCGGTTCGGGCATTTCGCCTCTTCGCAGACTGTGTTCAAACGGTACTTGTCTAAAATGGCGTTGGTCTTGAAGAGGTTGCCGCCTGTTGGAAGCTTCCTATGAAGCCAAGAGGGAAAGCGGCCGAGCTGGACCGCTTTTTCCTCTGCATTTTGCTCTGGGTTTTCAGGCAGAATGTTGAGCTTTTTCACTTGGGGGCGGTGATCGAACAGCTCTTCTTTATCCATTTATCCCTTTTTAACTTTAGGCGGAAAGTGGATCGGCGTGTCATTGGCTAGCAATGCCGCTTCCATCCACACTTCCGCTACGGTCGGGTGGGCATGGATCGTGTCGGAGATGCACTCGATCGTCAGCTCATTAGCGATCGCAAGACCCATTTCTGCAATCAACGTGGCAGCTTCGTGGCCGACCACTTGGGCGCCTAAGATCTGGCCAGTCTTTCTATCAATGACGACTTGGGCGAACCCTTCAGTTTCCCTTGTGGCAACCGATTTCCCAAGCGCTTGGAAAGGAAATTTCCCGACAGCCGCATCGAACCCTGATTCCTGAGCTTGTTCCAGCGTCATTCCGACAGTGGCGATTTCAGGCATTGTGAAGATCACAGCAGGCACGGCATTGTAGTGCATCTTAGCTTCGTTGCCGATCGCATTGGCTGTGGCGATGATCCCCTGGTGGGAGGCGACGTGGGCCAGTAAAAATTTTCCTGTGACATCGCCGATAGCGTAGATTCCCGGGACGTTGGTCTCCATCTTTTCGTTGACGACGATCGCTCCTTTGTCTCCCGTGATCACCCCGGCCTTTTCAAGCCCGAGCCCTTGAGAGATGATCTTCCTGCCGACGGAGACTAAGGCCATGTCGCAGGCTACAGGAGGCTTGTCCTTTAAGCGGATGCTCAATCCCTCTGCCGTATGATCGATCCCTTCGACCATGACGTTCGTGTTGATCTCGATCCCCTTTTTGGTAAACGCCCGTGTCAGCGTCTCTGCGATGCTTTTTCCCTGCAGGAATAGGATCGAAGGGAGGGCTTCTAGGATGATCACTTTGATTCCCAGCTCGGCGTAAAGGGAGGCGAACTCGCAGCCGATGTAGCCGCCGCCGATGATCGCAAGGGTTTTGGGAAGGGATGTTTGCTCCAGGATCGAGCTGGAATTAAAGATTTTTTTGTGGTCGCAGGGGAAGGCTGGGATGTCAAGAGGTTCCGAGCCGGTCGCAATAATCGATTTGTGGGCATAGACCAGAACGTTTTCGTCGCCTTTGACTTTAATTTCACGAGGCGAGAGATACTCTGCGGTCCCGCGCAGGATCGTGATCCCGTTCGACTGCAGGAGTCCTCCTAAGCTTTTTCGGATCTGGTCGACTACGCCGTCTTTGCGCGTTTTCATTTTGGAGTAGTCAAAGGAGATAGGGCCGGTGATGATCCCGAAGTCGGCCGCATGGGTCATTTTATGGTAGACAGCGGCGTTGGCCAGAAGGGTCTTTGTTGGGATGCAGCCCACGTTCAGGCAAGTGCCCCCCAAATATCCTTTTTCAATCAGGCAGACCTTGAGTCCTTCTTGGGCCGCCTTAATGGCTGCGACGTATCCGCCAGGGCCCGCTCCGATCACCGCAATATCAAATTCTTTTTTTTCCATAAGTCAACTGTCTCCAGCTCTCAATTTATTTTATTAAGGTCGATTTTATCTGAACCGAGGAAATTCTTCTATACACAAATGATCTCAAAAGTTGGGAATTTGGCAAAGCCAACGCCGCAGATTTGGAACAGTGAAGCGGCGGCGAAGCAGCTCAACTTGATCAAGTTGGGCGATGCAGCCGGTTCCAAGAGATGCGGATGTTTGGCGCAGCCCAAAAACCAGCTTTTGAGATCATTTGTGTATATGCTTTTGAGTCCGCTTGCAAACCTACAAGTCCAAAAAAACTAGAAAATTTTGGCTGGGCTGTGACAAGATGAAGGAAACAGCAGTCCTTTGGCAGAAAGTTTTTTATTCTTGCCTTAGAAGACGAGGCCTTATGAATCACAAAGACCGTCAAAAAATGTGCAGCCAGTGCGATGGCAGGATCCCGCTTGATGCGGACTTATGCCCCTATTGCGCTTCTGAACAGGTGATCTTGCAAACTGCAGATGAAGATGCGCAGTTTCATCGGCAGCAGTCGCTTCAGGAGAGCTTAACAGCTCCCTATTCTCCCTCTTATTCTGCTAAAAATCCCGGATATATGCATTCAGATCTGAAACAAGGTTCATCATTTATGAAACAAGCAGATTCTTTTAAAGATGTGGCTCCAGAGAAAAGGTTCCATTCTTCCGCTCCGCTCGGCATCCCTTCCATCCCTCCTGAAATGCAAGAGGAGCAGCAGATGACAGAGGAAAAGACAAGCTTTTGGCCGATTTTGCTCCTGTCCATTGGCGCTAATTTACTGATGCTTGGGCTGCTCCAGCTCTTTTTCTCAGACAAAGGGTATTTGCGCCTGGAATGGGACAGCAGCTACTGGTTCGTCTATTGCTTGGCTGCATTGCCGCTTGTTTTCTTCGGCTATAAAAAGGCAAGCCAGCTGAAATAAGCCATTAGCTAAAAAAACAACAGGATATTAGGAAGGACAGGATATCAATTCATCATCCTGTCCTTCCTAATATCCTGTTGTTTTTTCTTTAGATCCGCTTGAGATCGACTAAGCTCTCAACTCTGCGTAGTTGATCCGTACGTTATCAGGATATCCTGGGACTTCAATCGTTCTTCTGGGGTTGTAGTTATAGAACCGGCTCAGATCAATAGGAGTATCTCCTATATCCCTTCTTGGTGGGAAGTCTTGCCGCCGCTGATACTCTCCATATTGTGAGCTTTCTGGGTTGGTGATTATGTACACAGGCGCTCTAGAGTCCCAAAAAAGCAGGAAGTTCTCTGCAGTTACAATTGCCGCTGTATCGCCATTATTCCACATTTTGAACCCAAAGCAATCGAGAAACTGGAGGACGTACTTGGTGACGATGCCAAAGATATGGTTGTCGTAATAGCGTCTTTTGCATTCCACAGCTTGGGACAATCTCTCTTTTACTTCGGAAAGACGGTTGAGCTTCCATTGCTGTTGTCCATCGATAATAGGGCAGGTACCTTCAATGATATTTCGACAGCGAGAAGCTAATTCTGCTAATGATTCCAAATTGGCCCCATTTGCATAATTTTCGATGTTTTCCGGTGCTGTTAATTCAAAAAATTGCAAGTATGCTTCTCTCGCAGAGTCGCGCACTTGGGTGAAGTCAGGCGCTACGTTCAGCGGATTAGGTGTTGTTGCCATCATTGTTTTGTCCCCTTAAAAGTTATACTCTCATGAAATTTAGTAATGGTGTCGGCCCTCTTGGCGGACGAGTCTCCGATTCGGGCAATAATAAGCTCCTATCGGGAATCACATTAATGACTCGAGCAGGTGGATTATAGTTGTAGAACCGAGTTAAATCGAGGTTGTCTTGCAGCCAAGTGAATGGCGTCAGGAAGAAAAAGTAATATTGCTGATCATAAGAGCCCGTATAAGGGACACATTGCATAACATCAGAGTGTCGTCTCACTGGATAGCGGCTGTCGTAGCGCAGAAGGAAGTCCTCTGCTGTGGTGATCGCCGCGGTGTTACCATCGTTCCACATGCAGAAGCACTTTAAGAAGTACTGGGTAACGATCCCGAACCAGTGGTTCTCGTAGTAGCTTCGTTTTTGATCAACGGCTTGCCCCAACCTTTCCTTCACATCAGAGAGACGGTCCATCTGCCACTGCCTTGCGCGGATTGCAGTCGGTTGGTCTACTCGATCTTCGCCTTGCGGCCAGAAAGGGTTAGCTCGCTCAATGGCGCTTAAGATCCGATCGGCAAGCGATGTCAAGTTGGTAAGGCTTGCTCCATTGGCATAGCTTGTGATGTTTTCTGTATTGGTCCATTCGAAGAAGGTCTCGTAATCAGTCTGAAGATGGCGGTCTTCAGGAGTTAAACGGGAAAAGTCGGGCGCTGCTTGTAGAGTGTTGCTAACGGTTGCCATAAGATCAGTTCTCCAGTTTTGATGTTTTCATGTGTTTAAGTTGTTGTTGAAAGCCAGCTGACAGGTGTACCGCTTGTTGTCCGGTCGTCGAACTCGCCTGCACAGCAAATAGTTGATTTGCCGACGGCGTTGACAACGGTTGTGTAAACAGGGTCCGCTGTTTCATCGGGTAGGAAATTGCAGACAAGGGCTGTGGCCGCTTGAGCGGTGCCGACAGCTGAGAATGTAAAGTATTTGAGGGCGTCTAAAACGATATAATTGCGGAAACCTTCCCGATCAGGATGGAAGAAGGAGATCGTCTTTACAACGGCAAATAGAAGGGCCTTGACGACAGTTTCAACGACTCCTGCTAAAGCAAGTCCGGCAAAAGCGGCTTCTGAAAGGATGACCCGCGTGATTTTTTGGTGCATCGGCTCATTGGCTGTTCGAAATTTCAGAACAGCTTGCGTGCCCCATAATGAAAATGATTCATAAGGTTTCACTTGATCAAGAATAGACATAATTCTCTCACAGTTTTTTGTTATTTAAAAAATCTGCGAAATTATATCTAATTCACATTCTAATAGCAATATAAAATCGATTTTAATTAATTAAATCAAACTAAGTTGTAACTTGCTCGTTATCAGATGTTTCTTTTTGAGTCGAGCTGTTTCCCAATTCCGGCAGCGCCGAAAGGTCGATCAGAGGTCTGCGCCTTGGCATGGGGCGGGGGGCGACTTCTTTGGGAGGCTCGGGAACCACCATTTCAAATTTAAAGAGAGCATGTGCAATTTCTTGCTTCATTCTCAAGCTCAAGGAGTCGAAGAGGCCGAATGCTTCATGCTTAAACTCTAACAGAGGGTCTTTTTGACCGACCGAGCGCAAATGGACCTCGGTGCGCAAGTGGTCGATGTGGAGCAGGTGCTCCTGCCACAACTTATCGATGTTGCGGATGAGAAGGCTGCGGATCACCTCTTGCAAAATCGCTTCGGGAGGCAGCTTGTTGGGGATATTAGGCATCCGCTCCTGGACTTGGGCAATGACATGGGCCTCGTGGGAAAGCTTATTGTCAAATGCGGTCAGCACTTTTTCAATCGAGAGGTTTTCGATCTCTTCAAAATTCAAGTAGTCGTTATCGAACTCTTCTGTATTGAAAGAAAGCGGGAAGTGGGAGACGAGCCACTCGCGGAATCCGATAGGGTTCCAGCCTCCTTCCACGCTTTTGTTCGCAAAATACTTGTGGCACATTTGGGAGAGGAGGCTTTCTAAGATCTCGCGGGCAAGCGGAAGTGTCTGTTCGCTGCGGAGCACTTCGTTGCGGAACGAGTAGATCTCTTCCCGCTGCTTGTTCATTACATCATCATACTCAAGGGTATGCTTGCGGATCGTGTAGTTGCGCTGTTCGACCCGTTTCTGCGCTGTTTCGATCGACTTGTTAAGGACCTTTGCCGAGATCGCTTCCCCTTCCGGAGGGCGGAACCGTTGCAAAAATCCGGTGATCCTTGGAGATGTGAATAGGCGCATAAGGGAGTCTTCAAAGGAGACGTAGAACTTGGATGTTCCTGGGTCGCCTTGACGCGCGCAGCGTCCGCGCAGCTGCCGGTCGATCCTCCGCGATTGGTGGCGTGTCGTCCCGATCACGTGCAGTCCGCCGATTTCAGCGACGCCTGGCTTGAGCTTAATGTCGGTTCCCCGTCCAGCCATGTTAGTTGCAACTGTGATTGCAGCCATCTTTCCGGCATCAGCAATGATCTCCGCTTCGTGGGCATGGTTCTTCGCGTTGAGGACAGTGTGTTCCAGCTTGCCTTGGCGCAAGATGCGGGAGAGTTTTTCCGATACCTCGACCGACTCGGTGCCGATCAGGATCGGTCTTCCTTTGGCATGGATCTCCTGGATATCTTTCAGGATCGCATTGTACTTTTCCCGCTCTGTCATGTAGATCTCGTCATCAGTATCTTTGCGCTGGTTGTTCCGGTGGGTCGGGATGGCGAGGACATCGATCTTATAGATCTCCTTGAATTCGTTGGCCTCCGTCATAGCGGTGCCGGTCATTCCCGCAAGCTTTTTGTACATGCGGAAGTAGTTCTGGAGGGTAATGGTCGCATAGGTCTGTGTTTCTGCTTGGATCGCGACCCCTTCTTTGGCTTCGATCGCTTGATGGAGTCCGTCGGAGAAGCGGCGGCCAGGCTGAGGTCTTCCTGTGTTATCGTCGATGATGACGATCTTTTCTTCCGCAATGATGTAGTCGACATCTTTTTCCATCATGAGGTGGGCTCGCAGAAGCTGGCGCAAGTTGTGCGTGCGTTCTTTGCGGCTGGCATCCTCTTCCCGGATGGCAACTTTGCGATGGAGCTTGTCCTGCTCCGACAGGTCTGCCTGCTGGTCGATCTTTGCGTATTCGTCGCCAAGGTCGAGCATGACAAAGTCATCGGTCGATGCTGTTTTTTTCGTCTCTTCAATCCACGAATGGATCCCTTTGTCGGTCAGTTCGAACTCATTGGCTTTTTCATCGACGATGATGTAGAGCTCGGCAAGCGTCTTTTGCCGCTCTTCTTTATTGGGCTCTGAGTAGAAGTAGGTGTCCCATTTTTCGATATTGGCGCGCAGGTTGGGATTTTCACGGATCCTTTTGAGGATTTTATTCTGAGGGGTTCCTTTGCCGACGAGCCACAGTTTGCGGAAGGCTTCTTTTTCTTCGAGGTCTTCTTCTTTGGACAACTTCTTTTCTTGGGGAACTTCGGAAAAGCGGTCGAATTTTTCAAGGACTTTGCGCGCATCGGTAGCGAGCTTGTTGCATAGGTCGCGCTGATGGCGGACGAGATTGGCCACATCGTCTTTGAGTTCATCATACATTTGGCGGGAAACGCCGGACGGGCCCGAGATGATCAGCGGCGTGCGCGCTTCGTCGATCAGGATCGAGTCGACCTCGTCGATGATGGCGAAATAATGGCCGCGCTGGCACTGGTCTTCTTTGCTCTGCGCCATGGAATTGTCGCGCAGATAATCGAAGCCGAACTCTGAAGATGTCCCATAGACGATATCCGCAGCATAGATGTTTTTACGCAAATGGTGGGGAGAGCTGTTGGTCAGCGATGCGACGGTCAGGCCGAGCCAGCGGAAAATTTCGCCGATCCATTCACAGTCGCGCTGAGCAAGATAATCGTTGACGGTCACAAGGTGGACAGGCTGCGAGGTCAGCGCATTCAGATAAAGGGGCATCGATGCAGTGAGCGTTTTACCCTCGCCCGTCTGCATTTCAGCGATTGCGCCATGATGCATGGCGATACCGCCGAGGATTTGGACGTCGTAGGGGATCATGTCCCATTGCTGGTCGTAGCCGGAAACGTGGATTTGGGTTCCGCATAGGCGTCGGCAGGCATTTTTGACGACGGCGAAGGCTTCAGGCAGGAGGCTGTCGAGAGGCTCGCCTTGGCTTAAGCGTTGGCGGAATTCAAAAGTTTTATTGCGCACCTCATCGTCGGAAAGTTTCTGCAGGCCGATTTCAATCCGGTTGACCTCTTGGACGATCTTAGCGTATTTCTTCAGAAGGCGGGTTTGAGCTGTGCCGAAAACTTTTTTTAAAAGACCAAACATGTTGAAATTCCTATGCTTAAACGACGTCGTTACAAGGCTAGGGGATCAGTGTATTTCTTTCAAGGCTTGTCGGGATAAGCGCATGAAATTTGAATTTGAACGCCCGTATATCATCTGCTTATCGCAGGTTTCCCAGGAGATCTATTTTACTCTGTTGGGCTTAAAATTGCAATTTAGGATGCGTTGACAAAATTATAATTTTAATTATGGTTATTGCGTATCTACTTTTATGGAGGTCTTATTCTATGGCTGAAAAACCAACTCGTTACGTTCCTTTTTCTTTTCCTCACGTACGCTTTCCCTTTTCATTGATGGGGTTTGGCGAAGAGGCTGAGGGGATGCTCCAGCATTTCAGCGATGCATCCGGTCTGTCAGTCTCGGAAGATGAAAAAAATGTCTATATCGAGGCTTCTGTCCCTGGCATTAAAGCGGATGAGATTGAGATGAGCTTTGAAAAAGGGGTCCTTTGGATTAGAGGGGAGAAGAAGGAAGAGACGGAAGATAAGAAGAAAAAGTACTATAGAAAGGCGACCAGCTCCTTTTCCTATCGCATAGCCGTCCCCGGCAATGTTGACGAGAGCCGGCAGCCGGAGGCGGTCTGCAAAAACGGGGTTTTAAAAGTGGCCTTTGCCAAGGCCAAGGGCAAAGAGGTAAAGAAAAAAAGGATTCCTATAAAAAACGGATAGGGAACGGACAGATTTTTGTGGATCGAAATGACGAAAATCGACGATTCTGTTATCTGCTTTTATCAAGCGGGAGCACTAAAAATGCCCCTTAGTTGCGGGGCCCTGCCAAGGTGGCCGGGCCTCGTATAGAAAGTGAAATTTTTTGAGGAAATTTCCCTTGTCATTAAGCCTGATTTTGGTTCTGATCAAGAAATCGATGTCGGAGAAAAAGCCAGCAAAACCTAAGCCTTCTGTGACGACTACCTTGGCCAAATAGGCTAAGTCGTTCGGAGGGGTTAAGGAAGAGCGGTTTTTCAGCTTAAGTCCTAGAGGCAGTAGGATAGAGGACTGCTTTTAACAACAAATTTCCTTAGGCTTTAAGTTTTTTGCATGAACCTCTTTCGTAAGATGATCCTTGTTGCTTTAGGAATAGCGCCTCTTTCCGGGGTTGCAGAGACGTCCCATCCAATTGTCATTCCCCAATCTTCTCTGTTAAAGACCGCGCTGCCTGTAACAGATGAGGACGAGGTGGCAGTGGCCGAGCGGCTGATCCAGGTGACGGAAGACCAATTAAGAATGCAGCAGCATCTGAAAGAACTCATGATCCGCTTCAAACAGCTCAAAGAGTCGTTTATTCAAGGGGATCAGTCCAAAAAAACTGCCAGCACCATGGTGCGCACCGCCCGCGAAATCTTAGACATCATTAACAACCAACACCTCCAGTTTCATTTTTCGAAGGACTATCTCGACGAATTGACTGTCTTTTCATCGATTGCCGGGAAAAATGCGATTAAACGCCCTTAAGAACCTCCTATGTCTGATATCACCTATGTCGATCGATTGACCCAAAAAGAAGAAAAAGAGAAGGTCTATGGACAGCTTTTCATAGAAATCCTCTACGGAAAAGGACTGCTTTCCAGGCTGATCTCGGCGATTGTCCTTCCCTTAGTTGCCCGCATTTCGTTTCTCTCCAGCATCTATGGAGCGATGCAAAAAAGCGGCTTTAGCCGCCGGAAGGTCAAACCTTTTATCCGCGCCTTTCATATCGACCCCTTGGAATTTGTCGAACCTGTCGAGGCGTTCCGTTCCTTCAATGATTTCTTTATCCGGAAGCTGAAGAAAAATGTGCGCCCCTTTGCCCAAGGCGACGATGTGCTGATCATGCCTGCAGATGCCCGTTATCTTGTCTTCCCTAATATGACGCAAGCAGATGGCTTTTGGGTAAAAGGGAAGAAGTTCTCTCTGAAAGAGCTGCTCAAAAATGACTCGCTTGCCGAGCGTTTTGAGGGAGGAGCTATGGCTATGGCCAGGCTATGCCCGGTCGACTACCACCGGTTCCATTTTCCCTGCGATGGAGTTCCTGGAACTCCTCAGTTGATCAATGGCCCCCTCTATTCTGTCAATCCATTGGCCTTGAAGAACAACATAGAGATCATCAGTCAAAATAAGCGGGTGATAACAGTTATTGAAACGCAGCATTTCGGTTCGATCCTCTACATCGAGATCGGTGCGACCAATGTCGGCAGCATCCATCAGACCTTTACTTCAGGCCAGCCTTGTTCCAAGGGGGATGAAAAGGGATACTTTTCGTTCGGCGGATCGTGCTTAGTCCTTCTCTTCGAACCAAACCGGATCGTCTTTGATAAAGACCTCGTCGAAGTTTCCGCTCGGAAAATGGAAGTCCGCGGCCTTCTCGGCCAACCTTTAGCTAAGAAAAGAAGCTAAGACTACATTAGATTGCGCTGCAAAGTTTTTTTCATTTGCATTCTGATTAGAGTGATTTTTACGGTAGAGCTCCTGAATTAAGATAATCATTAAGAAACAAGTTTAGGGCAAAATGATTTCTCAAATTTTTTCAGTAAAGGGCTTTTGAAAAGCTTTAAAAATGTTCTGAGGAGTTCTTTGTAAAAATAATCAGCAAGTTGCAATATTTCTCCGATTTCTTCAACGTTACCACTTAGAAATACTATAATTTCAGATCCTACCAGCTTGAAATAGTTCTTGAAATCGTGAGATTTTATATGAACATGTGAGCTTAAACTTCTAAATATCAAAATGTATATCCATTCTAAGGAAGTTGACATAATATGTTTGTCGTCATTATATTTGTCTACATGGCGCGCACGCCCTAAAGTGTCCATAATCAAATTTCCAGAGAATTTCTTGATTCTTGCTTTCACTTTTTTCTCTTGCGTAGCTATCTTCTTAAGAGTTTTTTCTATATCTTTTATGGACATGTTGGTTTCAGAAAAGCGATTGGGATTTTGCTTTAGAAATGTCAATGCATGATCAAGCTGTTTTTTCTTTTCCAATAGACTATCCAAGAAGATGACATGAGTATGTTTTCGTCTATTGCAAAACAAGAATCTTGCATTTATTAGATTCTCGCAAAGGGGGCGCAGTAGGGCAAAGCTAGGATGAGACCGATTTTCTTTGCATAAGCTGAAAACACCTTCTGTATAATTATGTGCAGCTACAAGCATGGGAAAGAATACTTTTTTTACCCCTCTCAATCTGGGAATTTTAATATTTTGGTGCTCCATGCACATTGCTCCAAAATCTAAGAGCTTGCCTAAAGAAGTTAGATCGGTCATGGAATGATTCTTATCTTTTAGTTCCTGCAGAGGTACAAGAATCAACTAAATCAACTTAGAAAACTACATGTTTTTTGAAAGTTGAGTGGTTTAAGATTAGAACTTTCGAGTAGAAAGATAAATTTTTGCCAGTCAAAGGTTCTGAATAAGTCTCTCCATCTTCATGTGAGGAGGCATCTGCAATATAAACCTCTAACGATACTGCCCAAAAACGGCATAGAACAATGGTTTGACAAGGTCATAGCAGAGAAAGGTAGCGATTATCAAGAAGGGGTTCAAGAATTGGTTAAGATCATCCAAGATATGAATGCTATTCGGACAAAATCAATTTCGGTAATGCATTCAATCTTAGATTGCGCTGCAGATGGGACATTTGTCGGCTTTATGGCCCATGGCAGGGCAATAGGTGCGGGCAAAGTAGATGATCTGCAAATGCAGCTTGTTCCAAGTGGTTTTCGGAAACAGCTTTTTGAGGTCGGCCTCCGTTTTTTTCACGGAGGATCCATCGCTCAAGCCCCAGCGATGAGCGCAGCGGTGGATGTGGGTGT
>JAFEGF010000068.1 GCA_018240225.1 Verrucomicrobiota bacterium | reverse complement strand
ACGTTGATCTAGCAGGGTTTGATCAGCATAAGCGCGAGGCTTTGGAGTTAAAAACTCAATGGCATTCCGCATCCCTTCCGATAGAACCTTTGCTTTTAAAGCTGTTTGGAAAAGCTCATCATAGGTGGATACATATCCAATTGCTTCTTGCAATAACGCATCTTCTGCCGGAATCGAACTTGTATCTTTAGATTCTTGCAGCGCACCGATCCGAGCGTCTATATCAGTTTGAAAACCTTTTAACTTTTCTTCAGCGTCCGCAAAGGCTTTGGCCTGGCTTTCATAAGCTTGCTTAGCACCTTGAAAGGTTGCTTGTCTCACTTGATCGAAAGTAACATTGGAAAAATTTGGCGATGATACAGATGCCATAAAAACCTCCTCTTCAAAATTTGGAGTATTAAAGGTTGCCCTCATAGATCGCTGCTATTCAGGCTTCTGGTTTGCGTTTCAAACGACAAACATATTTTTTTGTTAACATACGCCCTCATTTTTTTAAACAAATTTTAAAATTTCTTAATCTTTTCTTAAAATTTGAAGCCGCTTTCTGCACCGCCGCTTGATTTCGAATGAGAAGATCACGATAATGAACTCCATATGGCCAAAGAACAAAAACTGACGATTCAACCTTGTTTGATCTTAAGCAACCCAGTGCACATCAGTTACAGCTCAGACCGTTCCAATCTAGACAAACACTTCAATGCAAAAAATGTAAAAAAGTTTAGCTCTCTCTTCGAGCTCGCTCAAACTGAACCGTCCGCTGCTTTGAAAGCAATTAACAGCTTTGCACAAGAACATCCCAATGCCCCGATGGTCTATAACCTTCTAGCCTTCTGCCATATCCAGTTAAACGACCTTGTTTCATCTGAAAAAGTGATCGAAGAAACTTTCTTACGGTTCCCCGACTATCTTATAGCTAAGATCAATTACGCCGATCTTCTGTTAAGAAAGAAAAAGTGGAAGCAGGTGCCCGAAGCGTTCAACCAAACCCTCGACCTGTCAGAATTATATCCGGAACGCGCCTCTTTTCATTTTTCCGAAGCGAGGGGCTTCATGACTGCAATCGGACACTACTACCATGAGACCGGAAAACGCAAACATGCTTTAGAAGCATTTCGGATCGCCGTTCAGGCCGATCCAACGCATCCGAGCGTCTTGATGCTGGAAAAGACCCTATTTCACAATCCTCTGCTGAGGTGCTTGAAATCGCAATTCCGAAAACTGCAAAAACGCTTTAAAAGTCCCAAGAAGTTTCCAAAGTAAGCTGATGGGACTGAAAACTTCCGTTGTATTCTCCCTGGTAGGTCAAAGAACCGTAAGGATAAATACGATTGACTGGCTGGAAGGTCATCGAAACTTCAGCTGACGCCAAATTCTGCGTACCGGTCAACGTCTCCATCGTAAAGTTACCTGGAGAGCCGACCAAAAAAGCATTCATTGTTCCGACTTCAAACGGCTTTTTATTCACATAGCTGATCCCTTCTTCCAAAATAAAACGCCAGGAACAGAACGACCAAAGCTCATAGAAACGGAGCCCCGCCTCTGACCGAAGGAAGGAGGAGTGATGCGACTTCTGAGCTGCATTGAAGGGGCCGTTTCCCCTTTCATGATAGCTGTTCTGCCAGTTGTTTGCCCAATCAAACATGGCAAAAGGATTGATGATCCAAGCAGAGTATTGGCCCGGCTGCTTTAGCCAATAGGTTTGGAACATGCGCTCATAGCCAAATTCCAGATGGGGAGTCAGCTGCCACCCTTTGGGATGCGATGTCGCTCGGAAATCCCATCCGGTCATATGGATCTTCCGAACATTGTGGATCTGGAAATGCCCTCCCCAAAGAGCTCCATCGACATAAAAATGGGTGCTAGCCCATGTGCCATAAACAAACAGATACTCTTGATTGATGTCGCTATGACCTGCGCGATGGTGCTCATGGATATGGGTAAACGTATAAGCAGCTCCTCCGCCTATTTTCCAATGATCGTTAAGGCTTCGGTCCAACCCCAAAATAACACCTGCTGAGTAGGGATCAAAACCAACCGTCTGATGCTGCTTTTTTTGAGATGCCAAATAGCCGATTGCATCAAACCACAATGTATAAGGCCTATCGTTTGCAGTGCTGGATCCGCAAAGAGGAATTTGCTTTTCTTCCAAAATCTCCCTATCGGCAATCCAATCTTCTTGTTCAAGAAGATCGTCTTCTTCAAAAAACTCGTCATCGGCATAAGCGATCAGCTCTGTCGAATAATCTACATCGTCGAACTCATCGAAGTTGCTGACAAAATCATCCGTGAAAGCCGTTGCTTGAGATCGATGAACAGGCTTCACTCGAAGAGTTGAAAGACGGTGGTTGCGCAAATGGGTTGAAAGTCCCCTATTTAATGAAAACATGTTGTTGTCTGCAGCATATACTGCAGCAGCATTGCGCGTTGGGGCTGCGCTCTCCAAAGCTTGGTTTAATGTTCCATCAAAAATAGCCGGCAGAAAATAAAACGTATCTTGCGGAACATATTTGTTGATGTACTTTGCGTAGCGTTTATTATTCTGGGTAAGCCCGTTCGTCGGAATATGGGAAAAAAAAGATCCAACGGCAACGCTATTGATTACCCCGATTGCAGGCAGTCCGGAAAGGGTGACAACCTGCCCTGTAGGAGAGACTACAGCTGCATAGGCTGCTGTGCCGCTTTTTCCACCTACAAGTCCAGCTCCTTGCTCATTAATGGCAACGCTGTAGATGACCCCATTAGAGGGCATTGGAAGGTTCTGAACGACACCTGTCGGAGAAACTAACGCTGCATATGCTGCTGGACCGCTGAATCCTCCGATGATTCCAAAACCAGAGTCATTGATTGAGGCAGATCGAATTTCCCCGGTTGCAGGCAATGGATCCCCTGAAACAGGAAGGTTGGTCACAAAACCTGTTGAACTGACAAGCCCTGCGTAGGAAGCGCTAGTTCCTGCGCCGCCGCATCCAGTAATCGTATTGCATCCTCCAATGATCGCGTTGTTAGAACTATTGATCGCTGCACACTGAATTTGGCTGCCGCCAGCTGAGGGCATTGGGCCTCCTGAAATAGGGAGGTGCGTCTCAACTCCAAGGGGAGAGACGAATGCAGCCCAACTGCCTGATGAACCTCCATCTCCGCCAGCATCGATAGCCATGTTCGATTCACTAATAGCAGCCGCATAATAATACCCTGGAGGTCCTCCATTATGATAAACGGTCGGATTTCCTGATGGATCGATAACTAAGGCATAAGCGCTATTGACGTTTCCTTTTCCTGTAGCAATACAATACCCTGCATTATTGATCGCAACCGCGTTGATAGAACCAGTTGGAGTACCGTATTCAATCGTATTGACAACTTCATCAGGCGAGATTAACGCAACATAAATATCGCCGCCTCCACCAATTCCACAACCACACCCCCTTTGTATCGTACCAGTTCCTCCAATAATTGCTTTTTTAGAATCATTTATCCCGACACTGGTAAGTGTGATATTTGCTGGCAGTCTAGCAACTGAACTCAACACTTCCGGCCAATTGGTAAATGCTGCATACGCATTCGATTGCCCATTTCCTCCAATGATCGCTTGGCCAAAATTATTGATGTCCACTGACTCGATTACACCGCTGCTTGGCAGCAAAGAAGCTTGTATAGGCAATATGGTTCCAGAACCATCGAGGAACGCAGCCCAGGGAACTCCATTGTCTTGTCCACCTAGAATTCCTGTAGGAGTATCTGCAATGCAGGCGAAAGGAAAAAAGAGAAATAAAGAAAAGAATTTTTTATTCATAAGCTCTTTCATAGCAGTTCCTAAAAAAACTTGTCAATTTGAGTTGTTTAATTTGCGCTTGCCCACATTTGAGGAATTGCGTAGAGTGTTTCAAACTTAAAAAAAGACTTTTTCACTAAGGTTCCAGAGGAAAAAGTGCCAAGCAGGAAAGCCGATGTTCTCATTTTCTAAATCTTCGACCTATTCGCTCAAAAAGTCCAAAACGGTCTTAAGACACGTCTATCATGTTTTCCAGCGCAAAAAAAAGAAGCTTTCCAAAGAAACGCAGCAGCAGATCAAAAAGACCCTTGCAGATTTGCAAGATGCCATCCTGAAGAAAGACCGGGAAACGGCAGCGGAGCTGGCCAAGCAAGCTGAATCGCTATCGCAGCTGCTGCTTAAAAAGTCGACATTTGAGCATGCCTTAGACTTGATATTTGCCCTGGCGTTCGCTTTGGCCGTCGCTATTTTGATCCGGCAAATGTGGTTCGAGTTTTATGAGATCCCTTCCGGATCGATGCGCCCTACCCTTAAAGAACAGGACAGGCTGGCCGTTTCCAAGACAACCTTCGGCGTTAATATCCCCTTGCAGCCAAAACAGTTCTACTTCAATCCCCACCTGGTCAAACAGAGCGGGATCGTTATCTTTACAGGCGAAGACATGGACATCCGCGATGTCGACACCCTTTACTTCTACTTATTTCCCGGAAAGAAGCAATACGTCAAACGGCTCATCGGCAGGCCTGGCGATATCCTTTATTTCTATGGCGGCAAGATCTACGGCCTCGACTTTTTCGGTAAAGATATCACTCCAGAGCTTCAGCTCGCTTCTCTCGACAAGATCGAACATATCCCCTTCATCGATTTTGACAGAAAATTGATCATCCCCTCATCTCCGACCAATGGGTACTATTCTCCTGTCATCGTCTATCAAATGAACGAACCTGTCGCCAAACTCTACGTCACTCCCCAAGGGCAGCCGGGCGGTGAAATGCTCAACCCAGCCGAGATCCACGTTCCCGATACCCCTCCGATCCAAAACTATTCCGACATGTGGGGCTTTGGCAATTATGGGATGACCCGGCTTTTAACGCGCGAACAAGTCCGCTACTTAACGGACCAAGACCCATCCAGCATGGAAGAAGGGGTCCTCTATCTCGAAATCCGCCACCACCCTTCCGTCTCTTCGGTAAAAATCGTGAGAGACGAGATCGGCAGGATGCGGCCTATCATGGGGATAAGCACCTCGATCATCCCTCTGCAAGAAAACCACCTCAAAGCGATCTTCGACAACATGTACACGGCGCGCTTTGTGGTCAAAAATGGATTTGCCCACCGTTATGGGTATTCGAGTTCCGATACGCCTGGAAGCAATATCTTTTTGCCCCACTTGCATAATGTCCCTAACGGGTGTTTCGAATTTTATTACGGCAAGGCCTACAGCGTCAAATGGCAAGGAATCACCTCAGAGCTTCCAGCTACAAGCCCTCTGTATGATTTTGACCCAGCCCGCGTCCAACTCCTGTATAACATCGGCATGGAATTTGATATGCGGTTCTCCCCTCAGATCAAGAACCAAAGGCTAGTCCCTGCCCGCTATACCTACTACCGAGACGGAGACCTGTATCTGCTCGGCGCCCCTATCTTGAAGAAAGACGATCCTGCATTGATCGACTTTTTGAAAAGGGAAGAAGCCCGCAAGGCGATGTCCAACCCAAATTATTCGTATACTCCCTTTGCCGATGCCGGTCCTCCATTGAACCCAGACGGCTCCCTCGACGCCAACCTCGTTAGAAAATTCGGGATCAGGATCCCTCCCAACATGTACCTTGTCCTAGGCGACAACCATGCCATGAGCTCTGATAGCCGAGAATTCGGTTTTGTTCCGGAACAGAACTTGCGCGGCGCTCCCGACCTTATCTTCTGGCCGCCAGGGCATCGCTGGGGATACCCCAACCAGCCTAGATATCCTTTCTTCAACGGCCCCCGCACAGTCGTTTGGGGCATTGCAGGTGTTTTCATTGTCCTTGGCACATGGTATTGGAGACGGCGCAACCACCTCCCCTTAAAAGACCTTAACCAGGACCCCTCATGAAAAAACCGCTTGTCGTGATCACTGGAGCTTCCGCTGGAATCGGCGCATCGGTCGCAAGGCGGTTTGCTGCAGAAAATTATCCCTTGGCCCTGACAGCACGGCGGCAAGAGAAGTTGGAAGAGCTCCAAAAAGAGCTCAAAACTCAGACTTCGATCTATGCGCTGGACGTCACAGACTCGGACGCTGTGGCAAAGATAATTGCTCAAATTGAACATGAGCAAGGACCGATCGGGATCTTAGTGAACAACGCGGGGCTGGCGCTAGGCCTCGAACCCGCCTATGATGCGAAAATTTCTGACTGGGACACCTGCGTCGATACCAACATCAAGGGACTTCTCTATTGCACGCGCGCTGTCCTCCCTTCGATGGTCCAACGCAATTCAGGGCATATCGTCAATTTAGGATCGATCGCTGGTACCTATCCGTATCCAGGCGGCAACGTCTATGGATCAACAAAAGCCTTCGTCCATCAGTTTTCCTTAAATTTACGAGCTGATCTTTTGGGAACTAAAGTACGCGTGAGCTGCATCGAGCCGGGCTTGACAGGAGGGACAGAATTTTCCGTCGTCCGCTTTCGGGGCGATGCTGAAAAGGCCCAAAACCTCTACAAAAATACGGAAGCGCTCCTTCCTGAAGACATCGCTGAAGCGATCTATTTCTGCTGCACCTTGCCGCCTCATGTGAACATCAACACGATCGAGATGATGCCGGTTTCGCAAGCCTCATCAGCGCTTAACGTCCATCGCCATTAGACCTATTGATCGCCAAATAAAAGAGCATAGTTTCCGATCGCAGCAACGCCAAGCGATTCGTAGACTTTACGTGCGGAAATATTGTCTTCCCCAGTAAAGATGATCAGCTTCCGCAGGTTGTGAAGATGCTTGGCATCATGCATAAGCTGGCGCATAACAGCAGATGAGAATCCTTTTTTCCGATGCTGGGGAACAGTGAACACTCCTCCCACTTGTCCTAAGTCGATTGCCTTGGCGTTCAGGTCTGCGATCGAAACAAGCTCTTCCTGGAGAAATAATCCCCAAGCAATCTTCATTTCCACATCCCTTTCGAACTCCACGCGGATCTCATCGATTGACTGCTGCGATGGGAACTTCATCTCCTCGATGTAGGCCACGCGCAAATCGATCCACTGCCCCCAATCGGCTAGCTGAAGCAAACGGACATTAGACTGAGGTTCTGCGAACTGATGTTGAAGATCGGCCACATAAAGGACCTCTTTGGAAACATAGGTCTCAGAACCGATGATCCCCTTTTTTTTAAGGAATTGCCAGAAGCTGCTGCAGAAGTTCCACTCCCCTAACAACCCCGTGATCGGAATGTTTTCCTCAAGGCAGCTTTGCAGAACAGATTCAAAAAATAAATGATCGGACCTCTCCGATTGAATAAGCAGCGTACCAGAGCGGACAAGGCAAAAGACGGCAATGACCTTGCCGTCATCGCGTACAAGCTTGTAGTTGCCCGAATAGGAAGACTCTCCCAATGTTGGACCGTAAGTCTCCAGGTTGCTCATCAAAAAGAGGGAATAATCCTCGTTCGCCTTTAAAAAGGCGATCGCCTCTTTTTGATCTGAAACCCGTTCAATCTGCATCATGGGGTGCTGACGACGCTGAGCGCAATACCGATCGTTGCCGGCTCTCCGTTGAGGTCCCACTGGGTGCCGTTACTGCACTCGAAGATCACCTGCGTTCCAAGGACCTCATGCATGATGTAGTCCTTGTGCTGCTCAAAGGCGTGCTTCACCCGGTCTGTCGCGCTGATCTCGATTGCGATCCTGTCGGTCACTGCAAACCCTTCGTCGCGCCGCATCGTGTTGATCTTGTTCACAATCTCGCGGGCAAGCCCTTCAAGGAGCAGCTGATCGTTCAACTCTGTATCGAGCGCCACTGTCATTTCTTGGGCAGTCGCTGCGATGAGCCCTTCTCTGACTTTACGCTCGACAGAGACATCCTCGCTAGTCAGGACAACCTCTTGCCCCTCGACCTGGATAGGAAGGTTTTTACCTTGGAGCAGCACATTGAGCTGCGCTTGAGAGAATCCTAAGATCTCTTTCTGCGCCGCATTCATTAGCTTGCCGACCTTCTTTCCTAAAATGCGGAAGTTCGGTTTTGCGATCAGCTGGACAAAGGCCGCTTCGTCTTTTTCAAGGACGACGTCTTTGACGTTCAGTTCATCGGCAATCAAGTGCTTCTGCCGCGTCAGCGCATCATAGACCTCAGGATTTGCCGTGATGATATGGGCTTGGGCAAGAGGCTGGCGCACTTTAAGCTTATGCTCTTTGCGCAAAGAGTGGCCTAAACTGACAATGTTCTGCACCGATGCCATCTCCCCTTCCAGCTTTTCTTGGCGCAAGTTGGACTGGTACTTGGGAAAATCGGCCAAATGGACCGATTCAGGATGGTGGGCCATTTTAAGCTGCTGGTAGATCTCTTCGCTTAAAAATGGGATAAGGGGCGCTGTGATCTTCGTCAGCGTCAGTAAGACAGTGTACAAGGTCTCAAAAGCCTCGTCCCGATCCCTTGTCGCTTCATCCGACCAAAAACGGGCGCGGTTGCGCCGGATGTACCAGTTGGTCAGCTGCTCGACGAAGAGGACGATCGGCCCTGTCACTTGAGCAAGCTGGTAGCGGTCCATCTGCTCCGTGACATCTTGTGTCAGCTTCTGCAGCTGCGAAAGGATCCATTGATCGATCTCCGCTTTCGGCTCGGGGAATTTGTCGGTCGTCGGATGCCATTGATAGATCTTTGCATAGGTCGATAGGAAGACAAACGAGTTCCAGAATGGGATCAAGACTTGCCGCAGGACCAGCTCAACGCCTTTTTCTGAAAACCGCAAATCTTCTGCATAAACTGCAGGACTGTTGAGAAGATAAAGCCTGATCGCATCGGCGCCGTAGCGGTTGATCACCGCATCAGGCTCAGGATAGTTCTTTAAACGCTTTGACATCTTATTGCCATCTTCGGCAAGGATGATCCCGTTGACAATCACGTTCTTAAATGCCGGCTGATCAAATAGCGCTGCAGCAAGAACTGTCAGCGTGTAAAACCATCCGCGCGTCTGATCCAAGCCTTCTGCAATAAAATCGGCCGGAAACGCCTTTTCAAATTGCTCCTTGCGCTCGAACGGATAATGGTCCTGAGCGTAGGGCATCGAGCCCGACTCAAACCAGCAGTCGAACACTTCAGGCACACGTCGGTACTCTCTGCCGTTCTCGACAAAGGTCAACTGATCGATGAAATGGCGGTGAAGGTCGGTCACAGGCTTGCCGATCCTCCTTTCTAGATCTTTGATGCTGGAGATCACGATGATGTCTCCATCATCGCTGCGCCAGATCGGGATCGGCGTTCCCCAATAGCGGTTCCGTGAAATCGCCCAATCTCTTGCATTTTCGAGCCACTTACCGAAACGCCCTTCCTTGATGTGGTCGGGGACCCAATGGATCTTCTGATTGGCTGCCAGCATCTTGTCCTTGATCTTTTCGACCGCGACAAACCATGTGCGCACCGCTTTGTAGATCAGCGGCGTATCGGAGCGCCAGCAGAACGGATAACGGTGGCGGATCTGCCCATGGTGGAATACCCTCTTGTCCCCTTTCAACCGCTTGATGATCTCTTTATCAGCGTCTTTGACGTACATGCCGGCAAAATCCGTCACATCAGCCGTGAACTTGCCGTTGTGGTCGACAGGGCAGACCAGCTCGATCCCCTCTCGTGCGCAAGCAAAGAAGTCGACCTCTCCAAACGCAGGCGCCGAGTGGACAAGTCCAGTCCCCTCTTCCGCTGCGATCGAATCTTCCAAGATCACTCGAAAAGCATTCGTCTGAGCGCGCGACGAGAAATAGGGAAGGATCGGCTCATAGCGCCGCTTGTCCAACTTATCTCCCATGAACGTGCTGACCACTTGGAACTCTTCAGGATTCTTAAAATAGTGGGAAAGGCATGCTTTCGCCAAGATGTAATGGTGGCCTGTCTTGAGGTCTTTGACCTTTGCATACTCCAACTCTTTCTTGGCCATGATCGCTAAGTTGGAAGGAAGCGTCCACGGGGTCGTCGTCCACACCAAAAGCGAAGTGTCAGGCTCATCGACAAGCGGAAATGTAACAGTGAGGGAAGGATCATCGACATCTTTATAGTTGAGATTCGCTTCGAAGTTAGAAAGAGGCGTGCCCAATTTTGCTGAGAACGGCATCACCTTGAACCCTTCATAGACAAGCCCCTTCTCATACAGCTGCCCAAAGGCCCACCAGACCGATTCCATAAAAGAAAGGTCCATCGTATGGTAGGTATTCTCAAAAGAGACCCAGCGCCCCATCCTGTTGACGGTCCGTTGCCATTCCGAAGTATAGCGCAGAACGATCCCGCGGCATTCCTCATTGAACTTTGCGACACCGAACTCTTCGATGGCTGCAGCTCCTGAGAGCTCCTTGGCCTTTTCAATTTCATTTTCGACAGGCAGTCCGTGGCAGTCCCACCCGAACCGGCGCGGAACGAAGTAGCCCTGCATTGCCTTATAGCGGGGCACGACATCTTTCAAGGTTCCGGCAAGCAAATGGCCATAATGGGGAAGCCCCGTTGCAAAAGGAGGTCCGTCGTAGAAAGAGAACACTTTGCACTCACGGCGCTGATCGACCGATTTTTCAAAAATCTTTTTCTTCTGCCAAAACTCTAAAACGCGTTCTTCTCTCTGAGGAAATGATTCTTTGGAATTGGGCTCAAACATACACACTTGCCTATAAAAAAATGAGGCCGCCGCAAAGCTCATTCACGAGCTAGCTTGCAACAAGCATTGAAATAATAGAGGGAATTTTACTCGATATGCATCAATAAATAAAGAGGGAGTTTAAAACTCCCTCTTTATTCCTGTTAGACGACGACGCCACCGACAGGTGCTCCACCTTCGGGAGCGCCACCACCACCCAGCATTCCGGCTAACATGCCGCCTAATTCTGGAGGAAGTTGGCGGGAGAGTCCTTCGCCGAACTCAATGAGATCGTTATAAGTCTCCACACGCTCTAGGTTCCGGTCGATATAGCCCAGTGGAGCGCGGAGGACATGATTAAAGATCATCTCGTTGTTTTGAACAAGGGCGCGGCTCGCTTCTTGGAACCTTTCCCGGTTGCGCAAATAAACCCCTTTGATCGCATCGATGGTATCGCGCTGCGAAGTATAGATCACCGCTGCCGCTGCGATGCCTGCAACTCCCAAGTTGACGAATTGGCCCGCTTTAGGAACAATCGTTCCGACAAGGCTGGCCACGATGCATCCGAGCGAAAGGCCCGTATGGATCCACTCTCTTCTGAACAAATCGTTGACCGCTTGGACCTGTCCGAAGGTCACTGCGGCAAGGGCAGTGAAGACCACGGCAAAGACGACGTTGTGAACCAAGCTCACAACCGACATCAGTCCCGATTCCAAATAGCGCAAACGCGCTGTTGCGCCATGATAAAAGGTATTTGTCCCTGTTTGCTCGCTTAAGAACGTATAAGGGATGTTCTTTACAGAAGCAGCCGTGACGGTTGCAAGTGCGCTCGAGTCGATGATATCGACAAGCCCTTTTGCTCCTCGAGACTGCAACAGGACAGGGATCTCGCCTTGAACAATGTTCAACAATGGTTGGTAATTAAACTCCAATTGCGGCATCCCACCGGGAGGCATTCCGCCGGGTGCGCCAAGACCTACAGCCATATAATAACTCCTTGATAAATTGAATAAATGTGCAAAGAGTATACCCGGCCTCTTTTTGACCTTCAAACGAAAAAAAGCCCTTAATATCAAAAAAACCTTGAAAGACTTTCCTATTGCCTCATAACCGCTTAGATCAAAATAACAACCGCAAACACCTAACCATTAACTATTTATAAATAACCCACTCTCTTTCTTGTTTACTTCTAATGGCTTATCGAAAAAAATGGTAGTCCTTGTTATAATAATAGATGGGGGTGTACTGGTTTCGACTTGGAAACAAAGTATTGGTGGCATGCGGAGGACGTCGGTTGGCCTCCTTAATCATCCGATAAAAAAACAAACGACAATCAAGAAATTGAATTGTTAGCTGCTTAAGGCTTAACCGCCTTAAGTGCTCGATAGCCTAGGGCCTGACCAGGAGCGCTAGAACTATTGTCATTAACCCTGGTATGAGCGCCCTTCTCCGCCTCTTGGAAGGGATGCTCGAGATCGATAGAGGCAAGTTAATCCAACGAGTGGCGCCTTCCTGCAGGATTAACTCATTACGGAGGCGATAAGCATGTAGGCATCA
>JAFEGF010000067.1 GCA_018240225.1 Verrucomicrobiota bacterium | reverse complement strand
GAAGAAACAGTTCGGGAGATCCAAAAAAATGGAGGGATTGCAAAAGCTCTTCACGCCGACTTTTCTACATATGAGGGGATCGAAAAATTTTATCAAGAGAGCATCAATGTTCTAGGCCGTGTTGACATCTTGGTCAACAATGCTGCGGGGTATAATACCCTCGATTTTTTCGAACTGAAAACCCAGGATTTCGAGCAGCTGCTGCAAGTCTCGTTAATGACCCCTTTTTTCTTGTCGCAGCTTGTCGCAAAAGGCATGGTGCAAGGACAAGTTGCTGGAAATATCATCAACATCTCTTCCATTTCCGGTTCCCGTCCTTTGCTGAACCGGGTTGCCCATGCTTCAGGTAAAGCTGCGTTGAACATGCTGACCCAATGCATGGCCCTTGAACTGGCCCGCCATCGGATCAGAGTGAACGCTATTGCTCCTGGATATACTCCCTATAAAGAAAGCACGGGGCAGGACCCCTATGTTGAGGAGATTCCTCTTGGACGTCCAGGGGAGCCGAAAGATCAAGCTTCGGCAGCCCTTTTTCTTGCCACCGATGAATCTTCGTGGATCACAGGGCAAATCCTGACAGTGGACGGAGGCCATTCGGTCGCGCTATAAAAAATCAATGCCTGGAAATTGGCGGCGGCTTTGTTTGGGATGGAGTATCATTTCAGAGAAAAAGAGGTAGACTATGATCTCTGAGAAACAAAAGAAAGATTATTACCGGGCATTATTAGAAAAAAATAAGGCTTATGAAGGGACATTTTTTGTAGGAGTCAAGACGACGGGAGTCTTTTGCCGCCCTAGCTGTCCCGCCAGAAAGCCTAAGATCGAAAACTGCGAATTTTTTAAGACAGCTCAGGAGGCCCTGCTAGCATCGTTCCGACCCTGCAAGCGGTGCAAACCTCTATCTCATCCGCACCTTGTGTCCAAACTCGTGCAAATCCTTGTGGAAGAAGTGGAGAAGAATCCTGAAAAGCGATGGAAGGATAGCGACTTTAAGAAACTCTCTGTAGACGCATCGACGGCAAGGCGGCAGTTCAAAAAGCGGTTTGGAATGACTTTTGTCGCTTATGCTCGAGCAAGGAGGATGGGGCTTGCCATGAAACAGATCAGAGAAGGGACCCCTGTGATCGATGCGCAGCTCTCGACCGGCTATGAATCGGGAAGCGGATTTAGGGACGCCTTTTCCCGCATTATGGGAGCTCCCCCTTCAAAGAGCAAAGGATGCCAAGTTTTAAAAGCTGCTTGGTTAGATACCCCTTTAGGACCTATGATTGCTGTTGCAGACGATGAGGCGCTTTATTTACTTGAATTTGTCGATCGGCGAGGGTTGGAGAAGGAGATCGAGCGGTTGAGAAAGAGAACTAAGCTTCCGATCATTCCAGGTATGGCAAAGCCGATAGAGCAGATTCAGAAAGAGCTCAGCGGCTACTTTTCAGGAAAACTGCGCGCATTCGCAACGCCTCTTTTTCTGATAGGCTCCCCATTTCAAAAAAGGGTGTGGGAAGAGCTCCAAAAAATTCCCTTTGGAGAAACGCGCTCCTACAAAGAGTTCGCCATCGCGATCGGAAAAGGTGCTGCAGTGCGCGCTGTCGCATCGGCCAATGGGGCCAACCAATTTGCCATTGTGATCCCTTGCCACCGCGTGATCAATACGAATGGAGAGCTTGGAGGATATGGCGGAGGACTTAAAAGAAAGGAATGGTTGATTGCCCATGAAAAAAGATAAAACGCGCTGTTTCGGCTCAGGGCCTGGCAAAGAATTCTATGCCGAGTATCACGATAAGGAATGGGGGATTCCCGTCCATGACGATCGGCATTTGTTCGAAATGCTGATCCTCGAAGGGGCGCAGGCAGGTTTAAGCTGGGAGACGATCCTTAAAAGAAGGGAAGAGTATCGAAAAGCCTTTCATCATTTCAACCCGGTCAAAGTGGCCAAAATGACTGATAAAGAACTGAACGCCTTGCTTAAAAACGAGGGGATCATTCGGAACCGGCTGAAAATTTACGCAGCGCGCCGCAATGCGCAAGCTTACTTGGCCATCCAGAAGGAGTTCGGTTCGTTCGATCGCTACGTTTGGAACTTCGTCCAAGGAAAGCCGATCGTCAAGCACCGGAAGCATCTCAAAGACGTCCCTTGCTCAACGCCGGAAAGCGAAGCCCTTTCGAAAGACCTTAAAAAAAGGGGAATGACCTTTGTCGGCCCAACGATCATCTACGCTTTCATGCAAGCGGTCGGCCTTGTCAATGACCATCTCAACGATTGCTGGCGCGTCAGGCAAAACGCTGACAAAATTCGTTAGGAATAATTCGTGTCTCTTTCTAATATATAAACAAAAACTTAAGGATGGATTATGGCGATTATTGATCAACTCAATGAAGGTATCAAAGAAGCAATGAGAAACCGGGACCAGGTCCGTCTTGGCGCATTGCGCATGCTCAAGTCGAAAATCATGGCGGTAGATGCCCGCTGCACCCTGCCGGATGCGGAAGTTCTCAAGCTCTTTAAAACCTATTTTGGCAACCTTCAGGAGGCCTTGGAGCAGGCGCAAGCGGTAAATAGGACCGAAATAGTCGACTCGTTGAAGAGTGAAATGAAGGTCGTTGAAGAGTTTTTGCCTAAAGCTCCATCTGCAGAAGAAACTAAGCGGCTTGTCGAGCAGGCGATTGCAGAATCGGGGGCCAAGAGCAAAAAGGACCTAGGCCTGGTCATGAAGGGCGTCATGAAGCTCAACAGTGCTGTTGACGGTAAGTTGACCAAAGACCTCGCCAGCCAGCTCTTGCCTGATTAGATCCTGTCCTGTTAAAACGGACAAAATATTGTGCGAGGGTCTCATGAAGCAGCTTCCCGTTTTTCTTGGTGGAGAAGATCTTCTTCTTCCAACCCAGTATGATGTGATCAATCCGGCAACGGAGCAAGTGATCGCTTCTGTAAGCGATGCGGGCTATGACGACGCCATGAGCGCAATCGACATGGCGCAAAAAAGCTTCGAGGGTTGGAAAAATACACCGCCCGTCAAGCGCGGTGATATCCTGCTCAAGGCCTATGCCAAAATGCGCGAAGAGGCGGGAACCATTGCCGAGATCATCACATCGGAAAATGGGAAACCTCTGGAAGAAGCAAAACAGGAAGTGCTGTTTTCTTCAGAATACTTGCGCTGGTTTGCCGAAGAGGGGAGGCGCTCCTACGGCGAGACCATCCCATCTCCCATGCTTGGAAGGCAATTTTTCACGACGCTCGAGCCCATCGGCGTCGTCGGGGCCATCGTCCCCTGGAACTTTCCTGCCAATATGATTTTAAGAAAGTGCGCACCCGCGCTTGCTGCCGGATGCCCGGTTGTCCTCAAGCCGGCGCCGGAGACGCCGCTTACTGCGCTCTACATCGCAAAGATCCTAGGCGCAGCGGGCCTGCCCAAAGGGGTGCTCTCCGTGCTGCCGACAAGCCGCGCAGCCGAGATCTCTAAAGCTTTCTTCGAGCATCCTGCAATTCGGATGGTCTCTTTTACCGGAAGCACCGCCGTTGGAAAGCAACTGATGGCGCAAGCTGCAAACAAGGTCCTTCGCGTCGGGATGGAATTGGGGGGAAATGCTCCGATCATTGTCTTTGAAGATGCCGACCTCGATCTTGCCGTCGAACAGACCATTGCCATCAAACTGCTCCGAGTCGGAGGGGAGTCGTGCATCTGCGCCAACCGGATCTTTGTGCACGATGCGATCTATGACGCATTTCGAAGCAAGATCTGGGCTGCGATGCAAAAGCTCAAGATGGGCCCCGGCACCGAACCGGGAACGCACCTTGGTCCTCTGATCACAGCCAAGGCCAAGTGGAAGATCGGAGAGTTGCTCACGGATGCAAAAGAACTTGGGGCCAAGATCTCTCAGATCCCGGCAAATCAGGCAAAAGGGTTCTTTGCCCCCATCTCGCTTGTCGAAGAGATCTCTGATAAAGCCCGTCTGGCAAACGAGGAAATTTTTGGACCTGTCGTCCCTCTTTACCGCTTTAAACAAGAAGACGAGGTCATCGCGCAGGCCAATGCCGTTCCCTACGGCCTTGCCGCCTATCTCTTTACCCAGAACCTCTCACGAGCCTACCGTGTCGGCGGAGCTCTTGAAGCAGGGCTGGTCGGTATCAACGATTGCAGAGGCTACGTGCATGAAGTTCCCATGGGAGGCTATAAAGAAAGCGGAATAGGCCGAGAGGGAGGACGGGAAGGGTTGAGGGAATATCTCGAAGTCAAGACTTGGAACCTCGGACTGCAACGCTAAACGGGTTTATCCCACGCTCTCGCCGACTCTCTTTGAGTCGACTCGTTTGTGGGATCAGAAACTGTAACCGGTTTCTAAAAACCTGTAAAAAAATCTCCGATTTTTCCAGTTAAAGCTGGTTATACAAGAGATCTAATCTCTCGAGTCATGCAATGGATCCCAGCGCCAGATTTTAATATTTCTTGGATGATTGATCCACCCGCAAAGAAAATGTGAAGATCTGGTTCTATTGTGTGGACAGCATTTTCAAAGGCTTCCTGGAGCCATTCGAAACCACGCGGAGCTTGGTTCGTGATGAACTTTTGACCTACCTTTAAGCCGTTAAAGAAATTAATTTTGGATGTTTCCCAATCCCCTTCAAAAAAACCTGGCACAGGGATCATCTTGCAGCCGATTTGAGCTAACAGTTCAGCTATGCGTTGATTTTTTGCCTGATCTGCACCGGCTCTTGCTTTGGAACCTTGGCAAAAATGTTCTACGGTTGCTTTAAATGATTTTTGCCCATGCTGAATCTTTGCCAGCTCCTTTTGAGCTAAAGACTCGTCTTGGACATAGACTGTATTGTTTGATCCTAAGAACATCTCCATATCGAGATGAAATTTCTTCTGGGGTAGAATGATGAGGTTTTTCTCTGGTACGCCGAGCTCTTTTGCCATAATGGATTTTGTCAGTTGCAATTTGGCTTCAAAGAGTTTTGCAGCAACCTGGTATTCCATCCGGTCTTCTTCGAAAATTGGCGCTTGAAGCGCTTTTTTAAAGTCTGAGTCGCTCTTCCATTTTTTGACCAGTTCAAGAGGCTGCAATTTCAGATCAATAGCTGCCATTTGAGCTTGAAGAGATTCTTTCAATACAGAATCCCTAACTTTAAGAAATTGATCAAATAGAGATTTCTTTGCCCTTTTTAAGGATTCGATTGGCTCACGCTCTTGATGGAATTGCCAATTCCTAGCCATTCTGACAGCCCAATCGGAAGGGGTTGCTTGTTCAGCGATTTGCTGAACAACCTCTTCATTTTTTGCAAAGTATCCCTGCTCTTCTAAGGCAAGCAGGCTGAGGACTTGGCTATGGCATCCGACCAGAGCGCATGGCTCTTCACTTGCCATAAACAAAAAACAATTGCCGCCTTCGACGCAGGAAGAGCCTCTTTCATAGGAGAGCTGATGGTGCTCTGAAAATTTGAGCGAATAGTCAGTATTGCTCTGTTCGAACCCTGTGCTATAGGCTGACCTTATTGAAGAGATGAAATGATTGGAGCTTTCGGGAAGAAGAGCAAGAGAGCACCAGGATAATTCTAAAGCTGACTGGTTAAAGGAGTAGGGGATCAGCTGCGAACCGTCAAGCCGGGTGATTGCTTGGTCTCTTGGGAATTGCAGTTCTCTTAAATCGGCAGCGCTCCGATCATCCAGGATGAAGTGAATATCGTTAAAAGTCTCTGCCAGAATATCCCGCATAGCGCTGCACCCGATCAAAATGCAAGGGGAGTCTTTGGACCGTACTTCTTCATGGGTAATTTGCGAAGAAGAAGTCAACGAAGCGGATGGACCTGATGTTAAAAAAACTTCTGCTGACATATAGCTTTACCTCTTTTTTGGAGAAAGATTTTAAGCGTTTTATCTCTTTATTAAAATGATAATGTTTGTTTTAAAATGATAAGAAATGGTTCATATGTGGAAATACCTTTTTATCGCTTTGCTTTTTGCAGCTCCTGCATGTGCGCAGGAGAAAAATAAATATTGGATCGATGCTGACTACCTCCTATGGTTCATTAAGGACAACCCCGTACCCGTTCCACTCATTACGAAAGCTTCTTTTGCCGACCCTCTTCCCGGAGCGATCGGACAGCCTCATACACGCGTTGTCCTAGGAAAACATTCGATCGACATGGGCATGATGCAGGGCTTTGATGCCGATGCAGGAATGTGGATCAAACGCCGCATAGGGATCGAAGGCGGGTATTTCCTCCTTCCTACGGTCTCCGAATCGAAATCTCTACATACATCAGGGCAGCCGGGATCGCCAAATTACCCAGTCCCTATCTTCGATGTCAGCGGAGTTTTTGGATTAAATGGCGTCCCTGGGGAAACGATCTTTATTTTGCCTGGCCCCATTGAAGAAGACCCTGGCTTTGCTGCAAAATACAGGCTGGAATTGAAAAGCCGTCTTCAAGGCGCCGAACTCAATGCCATCTATCGGATGATCGACAAGAAGAGTTTTCAGCTGAAGTGGCATGGAGGATTCTGCTGGTTTGAGCTTCAAGAAAAGCTCAGCTTTAAAGGCAACACCCACGCTGCAGCCCACTCTACATTCGGAAATGCCTTTTACAATATCGCTGACCGGTTTGATACGACCAATGATTTTCTGGCCGGGCAATTGAAAATCGATGCTAGCTACCAGACAAAACGATGGCATTTGGAGGCAGCTCTCAAAGGAGCGTTAGGAGCCGTTCTTCAAAAAGTAAAAGTGGAAGGTTCCAGCAAGACAAGCGGCGGCAATCTCTTCTTTCTGACGCAAGGAACAGCAAATAAGACATTGCATGGAGGCATTTTTGCAGAGCCAAGCAATATCGGCTCCCATCATAAAAATCCGATGGCCTGGGGCTTTGAAACAAAAGTGCAGACAGGTATTGAGCTGGGCAAACATCTTGAGATCCATGTCGGTTATAGCTTTTTGTGGATCAGCAAGGTGCTGCGCCCGGGAAATCAAATCGATCGAAAGATCAACTCAACCCGTACAGCACTGGCCGATGCATCAAGAGCAACAGTCGGCACCGGCCCAGGGCCTATTCCGTTTGGAGGGCCGCCTGGGCCAGCTCCTGCGCCAAGAGGTCCGCACAGGCCAAAAGTCCCATTCCATTCATCAACTTTTTGGGCGCAAGGCCTGAACGCCGGCATCGAGTTCCACTTTTGAAGATCTTTTCAATCAATGAGGAATTGGAAGGACCCTGCAGGAGCTGAGAGCATTTGTTCGATCAGCTCAGGAAATGCTTGCATCCGCCGCTTCAAATCCTCTTGCGTCCATGGATAAATCCCCATGTCGGTTAGGAATTGGACAGCGGAGAGGATAAATTCAGCGCATTCAAGCGGAGCTCCTGTCTTAAAAACTCCTTCCTTGCAGCCCTGCTGGATCACTTCCGCATAAAGTGGCGCTTGCTTGACTAAAACAGCGGCAAGAAGGCGTGTGTGCATCGCATAATTGCCTGGCTTATGAAGATATTCCAAAATCGGCTGGTTGTCCGATGCGATCTGCCCAGCTTTTATCAAAAACCGCATCTTTTGGAGGGCATCGCCCTCTGAATCCTTGGCCAGCGCCTCCATCTGTTGGATATTCTGCTCAACAATGTCCTCGATGACAGCCTCGAGAAGGTCTTCCTTGGATTTGAAGTAGTGGTAGATCGTTCCTTTGGCAATATCCAAGGCCTGCATGACATCCTGCATGGTGGCCTTTTCGTATTCTTTCGTTTGGAACAGCAGGCGAGCTGTCTTTACAATTTCAGCTCTGCGTTCTGCAGATTTTTTTACAGTCCTGACCATGTGCCTACCTCTAAAATTCCCCTGATTATAGCTCCTTGTCGTAGTGAGTCAACCAATTTTTGTTATTGACCGACCGTCGGTCGGTTTTGTATACTCCGTTTTCTTTAAGAACTTTACACTGAAAAAACAGGAGCCATTGAAATGAAAATTAAAAATTTAACGTTGATCTCTTTTTTGCTGACGATGCCGTTGCTTGCAGAATCGGGTGCGAGCGTCAACGCTACCGAACAAGAACAAAATAAGCAGTTCGTCCAGTACAACAACCGCGCTGTGCTGTTCATCCCTTTTCATCAGTGCTACGAAAGGATCAAAGTGAACGCCATTTATGCCGGCGCGGAAGCTTTCCTTGTTAGTTGCAACAAGAACCATCTTTTACTGAACACTGAACTCCGGATGGGGTACAACTTTTTCTTTAATCAAAGAGACCATCTGACGCCTTTTGCAGCAGCCGGGTACATTGAAGATTTCCACGTCCATCATCATCCTTTGCGCTGGCATCATAAGCCTGGCATTGTCTATGGAGCGTTAGGCTTTCTTTACAATCACGAGTTCACATCGGTCTTCAACTTAGGTTTAAACGGCAAGGTCATGGCAGGTTCGCCCGTAAGCCATAAGCACTTCAAGTGGGGATCGCCCGTGATCGGGGTCCAAGTCGGGGTTCCCTTTACATTTCGTTTTGGTCGTGATAGACACTGGGATTTGCGATTTGAACCCTTTAACCTGTACCTTCGCGGCTCAAAAGCTTCTGAAGATTATTCAGGGTGCATCACCACGCTCGGATATCGGTTCTAAAAGAGGCAATATGAAAAATAAACATGTTCTTATTTCCGGCGCCGGAGTTGCAGGACTTACTCTGGCCTATTGGCTCAAAAAACAGGGATTTGTCCCTACGTTGATTGAAAAACACCCCTCTTTGCGGACAGGGGGATACAAGATCGACCTTCGCGGCGTCGCCCTTGAAATTCTCAAGAGGATGGGCATCTATTCAACAATTGTGGAACAAAGAACAGCAATCGACCATGCGATCTGCGTCGATAAGCAGGGCAATCAGGTGGCAGAGATGACCGCGGACTTAAGCGGCACCCGCTTGGAAGGGGTAGACCTTGAGATCATGCGCGGTAATCTGTGTGTGATCATGAAACAAGCTATTGAGGATGTGGAATGCCTCTATGGCGATTCAATCGTGCGGCTGACTGAGAACTTAGATGGCGTCTATGTCGAGTTTGAAAAAAGTATCCCCCGAACCTTCGATCTGGTGATAGGAGCTGACGGACTGCATTCGACTGTGCGGAAGCTTATTTTTGGCGACGAGTCCAATTTCTCAAAGGAATTTGGAGTCTATGTTTCTGTTTTTTCAATCCCGAACTTTCTCAATTTGACTGCATGCGAGATCGAGTACCATTCTCCTCAAAGATATGTGAACGTGTATCGGGACCGTAACGATCCCAACGCAAAAGCCGCCATTGCTTTTTCATTGCCGGAACCTTTTAGTTCGCGCGATCCTAAAGAACAAAAGCGGATGATGGAAAAGGTTTTTGCCGATTCCGGGTGGGAGATGCCCCGCATTCTCGAAGCGATGCAAGACAGCCCCGATTTCTACTTCGATGCGATGGCGCAGATCCATATGCCTACCTGGTCGAAAGGGCGCGTGACGCTTGTTGGAGACGCTGCCTATTCCGCAACACCCATGTCCGGCCAAGGGACCAGCATAGCGATCGCCGGCGCCTATGTCCTTGCCGGCGAACTTGCAGAGGCCCAAGGCGATTACAAACGCGCTTTTTTCCGTTATGAGCAATTGGTGCGTCCGTTTGCCGAAAAAAACCAGGCGTTGGCAAAAATGAGCGCACGGATCATGAAGAGCTCCTCTTACAGCAAATGGATCAACCTCATCGGATCTCTCTTGCCGGCAAAGGTCATCCTTTATTTCAAAAAGCTAGGTCTCAAACGAACGACAAAAGCCGCCAATGCTCTTATCCTTAAAGATTACTAGCAAAAAGAGGAGTTGAGCTTAGAAATCCAAAACTTGGGTTGTCTTAATTTAAAGTCCGGTCTCGAGAACAACTCGGAACCTTGCTTTACCGCTCATCATCAATTCATAGGCTTCTGCAGCTTTTTCAAGAGGAAAAACGTGATTCATCGACCGCACGCCTGTAAGGGAGCTAAAGGACATCGTGTCTTGAGAATCTATCGAAGTGCCGCATGGCCAGCCGGCGATGCTTCGCCTTCCAGCTATCAGAAATAAAGTGGATGCTTCTACAGGATCGGCGCCGACTCCCACGATCAGTAGTTTGCCGTCGACGGAAAGTCCATTGACAGCAGCGTTTATCGCTTTGCTATTTGTAACGGTAGACAGGATAACTTTCGCTCCTCCCAATTTGATGAGCTCTTCGCTTACCTGCTGGGTTTCGCTATCGATGTAATGATGAGCGCCCAGCTTTTTGGATAACTGCTGTTTATCTTTGCCTCGTGCGACTGCAACAGTGCGAAATCCCATCTTGACGGCATACTGGACGGCGAGATGTCCTAAGCCCCCAATGCCTAGGATTGCAACGAGATTGCCGGCAATAGCTCCGCTGTTCCTTAGAGCGTTAAAAGTAGTGATCCCTGCGCACATTAACGGTGCGGCTTCCACAGCCGAAAGCTCGTCTGGGATCATTGCTAAAGCATCAATTGGCACAATGACATAGTCTGCATATCCTCCGTCATAGCTGATGCCAGGAACTTGCATATGGAAGCAAGTTGCAAAGTCTCCGCGACGGCACGGTTCGCACGTTTTGCAAGTGCCTCCATTCCATCCAATGCCGACTCTTTGACCAACCTTCCAATCTCCAGTTTCTTCTCCTAATGCGTCGATCACTCCAGCGATCTCATGACCCGGAACTCTTGGGTATTGAATGCCTGGAAAAGCGCCTTCTTTGGTAAATGAGTCGCTATGGCAAATGCCGCAAGCTTGGACTTTAACGCGGACAGTCCCTCTTTTGGGAGAAGGGATCTCTTTTTCGACTAACTCTAAGGGCTTGTTAGGTCCCGGAACTTGAACAGCGCGCATTTTTACCATGGAAGCCTCCCTGCTAATGACCACCAAATAATTCAGAAAATGATATAGATCAACACTTTTGAGCCTAACGAGACGGTTATTAAAACAATTTTCTTGAGCTATAAAAGGTCAGTCTTGATCGACATACTCGATAAAACTGGCCACATGGTTTGCCCATAACTCAGGATGAGCCATTGTTAAATGGCCAAACGAGTCAGGCGTTCCCGGTTGGATGACTGCTTTTCCATGCTTCACACGTTTTATCAGGTCTTTTAATGTACCAAGTTCAGCTGGGTCTAGCTGATCATCTGAAAAGTCTAAAGCGTATACTTTTGCTTGGATTGATCCAAGACGGTCTTCCGGTTTGTAGTCTGCGGAAGCTTCAAGGACGTAGATAAGATCATTGGCATCCATTTTTCCAGATTCTGCTTTAGCTAGGTCAATAAAGTTCAAAGCGGCAGATAGATCAGGGATGGTCTTTTCCAAATGGGGAACGCCGTCTAATAGCATATTTGCAAAGGGCCATGTGGCTGCTAAACTGTAAGGTTGCTGTTTATAATTGCCTTTATCCCAAGCCGGATCATTTTTGATTGCCTGAGCTATGGCCTGCCGCCAGATCAAATTTCTCCCTTCAACATGCTGCGGCAAACTCACGATTGGCATTGCTCCATCCATAAATTCGGGAAATTTTTCAGTCCAAAGCCACGTCTGCATTCCTCCCATCGATGTGCCGATGACCATTTTTAAATGAGAAATTTTCAATTCTTGAGTAACGAGCAAATGCTGGATATTCACCATGTCATGATAGCCATAATGGGGGAATTGGCTCCGCAGCCCATCGCTTGGTTTGCTCGACATTCCATGCCCGATGCTGTCTGGAAAAATCAGATAATAGCGATTTGCATCCAATGGTTTTCCCGGAGCATAAAGTTCGGAAATGAATGATTCTGACAGTAAGTCGACGCCGCTTCCATTTGACCAGTGAAGCATGAGCACGGCATTGGTAATGACCCCTGCGCTGTTTTTTTTCGGTTTTCCGAGAGTGGCGTAATGGATTTTAAGATTTGATAATTTTTGACCATTGCTAAAGGTATATTCCGGGACGATAAAATCCTGTTCGTTTGCAGATTGGAGCATAGACGCTATTGCGAGTGGTTGGCAAAAGAGCAGAGCGGTAAGACAAGCTAAGATTAAAAAATGCATCTGTTCTCCTTGGCAGGGAGGTTGGCAAACTTCTATTTTTGAAAGTCTCTGATGAAGCTGTTCGGGTCTATTTGTTTGTTATATACTGCTTCCACTTCAATCGCAGAGACGCTTTTGACTTTTGCATCCCTAAT
>JAFEGF010000066.1 GCA_018240225.1 Verrucomicrobiota bacterium | reverse complement strand
TTCTTGTTCTATTTTTTTATGCGCATTTTCTGTCATGATCACAGCTGAATCAACAACATCTCCAATTGCGATGATAATTCCTGCTAGGGACATGATATTGGCATTTATTCCCATGTAGTACATGGGAATAAAGGAGAGCATTACAGCTATGGGCAACGTAATGATAGAAACAAGGGTAGAACGAAAATGAAATAGGAAGAGTAAAATCACTAGAGAAACAATGATGATCTCTTCAATAACAGCTTCTGATAATGTATCTATCGAGTGCCTAATTAGAGTCGAGCGATCATAAGTTGTAACAACCTTGATACCTGGAGGAAAAGAAGGCTGCATTTCCTTTATTTTTTCTTTGACACGATCGATAACCCTTGCTGTGTCTTCGCCAAACCGCATGACAACAATGCCGCCTACCGCCTCTCCCTCTCCATTGAGCTCGACAAATCCACGGCGAATATTTCCACCGATCTGTGCTCGCCCGATATCTCTTATTAATACCGGAGTGCCCTTTTCATCGGTTCCGACAACAATTTGCTCAATCATTTCCTTGTTCGTAATGTATCCGCGTCCCCGAACAGCATATTCATGCTGCGCAAGTTCAATAACACGCCCTCCGACATCTTCATTAGATCTGCGAATTGCCTCTTTAATATCCGAAATTGAAAGGCTATAGGCTTGAAGCTTAGCCGGATCGATTTCTACTTGATATTCTTTTTCAAACCCGCCAACGCTAGCCACCTCAGCTACGCCAGGAACCGAGGTAAGCCAATAACGCAAATACCAATCTTGAAAAGTACGCAGGTCTTGAAGGGTATATTGCCCTGATTCATCAATGAGGGCGTATTCAAAAATCCACCCTACACCTGTGGCATCTGGACCGAGCTGGGGCGTAACTCCTTCAGGAAGTTTGCCTTGTAATTTCGATAAGTACTCTAGAGCACGGCTGCGAGCCCAATAAAGATCAGTCCCATCCTGGAAAATTACAGACACAAACGACATGCCAAACATCGTAAAACCCCGAACCAATTTGACCTTTGGAGCTCCGAGAAACGTTGTGACAAGCGGATAGGTAATTTGATCTTCTACAAGGTTTGGGCTACGCCCCATCCATTCAGTAAAAATAATGACTTGAGTATCAGAAAGATCGGGTAGAGCATCGATTGGTGTTTTGTTAATTGCCCATATAGACCAAATCAAAACAAGAGCTGTAATAATATAAACAATGAACCGGTTTTTACCGCACAGCTCAATGATTCTGCTAATCATGATTTTTCTTTTGCTTCATTGTTTCCATTCCCGCCATTCCTCCAGCTCCAGCCTTTATCCGGCTTTCAGAATCAAGTAAAAACTGGGCACTAGTTGCTACCGATTCATTCTCTTTTAAGCCGCTGATCACTTGATAATAGGGTCCCGCCTTGAATCCCAATTGAACTTCTCTAGGTTCATAACGTCCTTTTTCTGGGGATACAAAGACTATTTTCCTTAGTCCTGTGTCTATAACCGCAGATTCTGGCACAGCTAACGACTTGCCCATGTTGATTTGAATTTCAACGGTTGCATACATACCGGGCTTTAACGATTTATTAGGATTATCAAAATCAAAACGGACTTTCATCGTTCGGGTACTAGGCTCAACAACATAGCTAATGAAAGCTACAGAACCGATAAAAGATTTCCCCGAAAATGAAGTGAGTGAAAGTGAAGCATTTTGACCGATCTTTATCCACGAAATGTCTTGTTCATAGATATCGGCCATGACCCAAACATGCGAGAGATCTGCAATGGTAAAGATATTCATTCCAGGCTCAACATTCATACCTACAAAGGCGTTCTTAGTTAATACAATTCCCTCTACTGGAGAATCAATCGTTAAGGTTTTTGACGCAACACGTGTTTCCGTAAGACGTTTGATCTCTTGTTCAGGCACATCCCATAACTCCAAGCGTCTTCTTGCCGCGTCCAAAAGATCTTCATTGGACTGGGTCAGTTCTTCACCGAACATTCCTTGCACGGGATTCTCTTCCCCCTTTAAAGCCAGCAAATATTCTTCCTGCGCAGTTAAAAGGTCTGGACTATATACGGAAAATAGAGGCTCGCCATTAGCCACAAGGGCACCCGTAAAGTTAACAAAAAGTTTTTCTATCCATCCATTAAACTTAGTTTGAACATTAGCGATCCGTCTCTCATCGACTTCTATAAGTCCAACGGTGCGGATCGTCTTAGATAAATCGCGAACTTGGAGTTTTTCTGTTGTGATCCCAAAAAGCTGTATTTTCTCTGGATCGATTTGTACTTCTGCATAGCCTTGTACTGGTTTGATATCTTTGGACATCTTCTCCATCGGAGCATCCGCAATTTTTTTAGGATTGCTGAAAATTGGGATTGTCGAACTAAAAAGAAGGATCATTACTAAGATCATCGAATTTCCTCCAATGGCACTCCTACAGCGCGCTCTAGTTCTGCTAATAAAACTTCCTTTTCTATCCTTACGCGCTCATACTCTAATGAGATTTCTTGAAATTGCCGTCTGGTATCGAGAAGAACTAAAAATCCTCCCTTTCCTGCACGGTAACTAGATTCTGCAGCTTTAAGAGTCTCTTGAATTTTTGGAAGCAAACCAGTGTCATATAATAGAATACGCTCATCATTCGCTTTAAGTTTGCCCAAAATTGCTTGAATTTGTCCGCGAATGTTCGCTTCCATGCCTTTCAAAGCACTAATATTAGCAGAAGCTCGTGCTTTTGCTTCACGAACCTCCCTTCCTTGTCTTCGCCCTGCCCAAAGAGGTATTTTAAAACCGATACTGGCAACCCAGGCATTATCACTAAGATTATTCGTCATCTGTTCATAGCCTGCTGATATTGTGACATCAGGAAAATAGTTCCTTTTAGCAAGCTTTGCCATCATCTCCTGCTCTGAAACCATCGCTTGCAGTCCTTCTAATTCAGGTCTATTTTGTATCGCAATTGATTCAAGTTCCTCATAGGAAAAATCTAAAGAATGGCTAAATTCTTGCACAGGTTGCCCTAAAGGAGAATTCGGAGCTCGATTAAGAATCGCATTCAGCATAGAAGTAATAAAAATGCGATCAGCATCAATAGCAAGTAATTGTTCATCTAAAATTTGAAGTTCAGCTTGCGCTTTGGAAACTTCTTCAAATCCAGCAATACCTGATCGATATAATGACATACTGGCATTCACTATATTCTCCACAACATCTCGGTTATTTCGATTAATCTGAAATGACAGATCATTTAGAACTAACTGAAAATAAAGACTTTTCGACTGTAAAATCAAATCTCGTCTTGTGATTGTCTCTTGGCTTTGAAATTGTTTCAGGATCTCTTCAGCTACCTTCCCTTTTAGCCCAAGCTTTCCCGGAAAGGGAAATGTCTGAGAAATTTGGTATTGAAGCATCGGCAGCCAATCGCTTTTAGATTTAAAATTGTTGTAATCGCTTGTAAACTTAAATTCTGGATCATCAATTACTTGTACACGAGGAATAACCTCTGCGGCAGCTCGAATGCGTTCCTTGGCTGCTTCCAGATCTGGATTGCGTTCCAAGACCTCTTTAACTAATGCGTCCAATTGCAGAGAATGTTGATTCAGAAAATCTTCTTCAGAAAAAAGCTGACCTATGTTCAGGACTAGAAAACCAAAAAGAATCGAAAATTGGAATCTGCTCTTATTTAAAATAAGCATTTAAAACATACTGTTGTAACATTCTTTGACTATTAAAAAAAGATCCGTTTAAAGCAATACAATGCTGCATAATGGATATGAATTTATCCCTTTCCGCGTAGAACATCGGTATAATCACGTTCTCAAGTTTTTCATAGAGACCAAAAGCATCTTTGCAAGAGTTGGTTTTTGAATCATGATTTTGCCTGATGTCTGCAATCGACCATCCTGTAATCCCTTCAATGCACCCTTCTATCCACCACCCATCCAAAATGCTTAACGAGGGAATTCCATTGAGGGCCGCTTTCATCCCGCTTGTTCCGGAAGCCTCAAGAGGTATTTGTGGAGTATTCAACCAAAGATCAACACCACTAGTGATCAATTTTGCAAGTTCGATATCGTAGTTTTCGAGATAAACGATACGAACGTCCTTTTTTAGGAGCTCCTTTGCGCGATAAATTCGTTGAATCATCTCCTTGCCTTCCACATCCTTTGGGTGTGCCTTCCCTGCATAAACAACCTGAACTCCTCCTTTGTACTTAACAATAGATTTTAATCTTTCCAAGTCCTGAAAAAGAAGATCTCCTCGTTTATAGACAGCAGCTCTCCTTGCAAACCCAATCGTTAACAGGTCATGATCCATCCCTATGCTAGTTTCCTGATTCACGTATTGGATTAATTTCTCTTTCGCCCGTGCGTGCGCATCCCAAATTTCATTTTTAGGGATATTAAGGGCATAACGAAGGCTAAAATTATCCTTTTTCCAAGAGGGAATATGACGTTCATAGAGTTCTTGAAAGGGGATAGATACCCATCTAGAAACATTGACGCCATTTGTAATGGAATCAATTGAATAACGACCAAACATGAGATTGGAGATTTCTCCATGTTTTTTTGCGACCCCGTTTACATAATGGCTAAGATTTAAGGCTAGATAAGTCATATTTAAGACCCCTTCACAGCAAAAGATGTCTTTTCTATTAAATACTTCTCTGTTGCCTAGCACTCGTATCATGAGATCCATGGGAAATTTATCTAAAGCAGCAGAGACTGGCGTATGCGTGGTAAAAACACACTGTCTTCTGACATTCTCTATATCTTCTTCTGCAATTGTTTGCCTGCTAGCTTTTGTCCTTGACTCCTCTATAAGCTCCAAAGTAAGAAAGCTTGCATGCCCTTCATTCATGTGAAAGCGATTGAGCTGCTGATGTCCTAAAGACCGGAGAATTCTTACTCCGCCAATCCCAAGAATCACTTCTTGACATAAGCGATAGTATTGGTCTCCACCATAGAGATAATCACTTAAAGCCTTGTCATATTCACTATTTTCAAAAAGATTGGCATCTAAAAAGTAAATTGGGATACTAAATCCACTTGAAGATTTCATAACAAACCTCCAAGCTCTCAATTGAATGCTACGATTATCAATGTCTACTCTTACTCTCTGAGGCAATTCCTCCAAATAGTCTTCAATAGCCCACTCGTTAGGCGCTTCAGTTTGCCTTCCACTTGAGTCTATTTTTTGGTAACAATACCCTTTTCGATAGAGAAGCGTGACGGCAACCATAGGCACTTTCAGATCAAGGGCTGCAAGAATTGTATCTCCCGCCAATACCCCCAGCCCTCCACTGTAAGTAGGCATCTCTTCTTTTACTGCTATCTCCATTGAAAAATAAGCAATTGTTTCTTGGCTGTTCATGTTGGCCTCTTTCTAAATAGCCGATTAATCGCAACCCCGCCAACACCCACAACAAAAGCGACAACTGCAATAACCCCCCATTCTTTTAAGCCTAACGCAACTGTTCCAAAAACCATTTGCAATGGAGGAAAATAAATAATTATCAATTGAATCAATAGCGAGCTCACTAAAGCTCCAATGATCCATCGATTTGAAAAAAATCCAATATGGTACTGCGAACGTACCATTTGAACTCGAACAAGTTCTAATACAACAAGAGTAGTGAATGCCATAGTTTGTGCTAACGCGGAACTTGTGCGTAGCCCAAAATGACAAGAAACCAGAGTTCCTGAAGCAATCAAGACACTGACCAAGAAAAGCTGCAATGAGAACCGAGCGGACAAAATTGGCTCGCTGGCCTTTCTTGGCAACCTTTGCATTGCTTTAGGATCAACAGGATCCATACCTAAGGCAATAGCAGGAAATCCGTCTGTTACAAGATTTAAAAGCAAAAGCTGGACAGCTGATAAAGAGACAAAGGGATTTCCAAGAGGATCTTTAAAACCAATAGCCATTCCTGCAAAAATGACCATAATTTCAGCAATATTTGAAGAAATCAGATAATTTACAAATTTTGTGATATTATCGTAAATTCCCCTCCCCTCTTCTACAGCATTTACAATAGAAGCAAAATTATCGTCAGTTATAATCATATCAGCTGCTTCTTTGGTGACATCGGTCCCTTTAATGCCCATTGCTATCCCAATGTCAGCCTCTTTGATAGCCGGAGCATCGTTAACACCATCTCCTGTAACTGCAACAATCTCCCCTAAACTTCTCCAAGCGCGTACAATGCGTAATTTATGCTCTGCTGATACCCGCGCATAAACACAAATCCTCCGAAGAGATTGTTTTAGCTCGTCATCGCTCATCTGTTGAAGCTCAACCCCGCTTATGGCTCTAGATTCCCTTGTCATTAATCCAAGTTCTTGGGCTACAGCCTCTGCAGTATCTTTATGATCCCCTGTGATCATGACGGTAATAATACCAGCTTTTTTGCACGTCTGAATGGCTTGCTTGGCCTCTGGTCTTGGAGGATCCATCATCGCCATTAAACCCACAAAGGTAAGATCTTCTTCCATTGACTCATCAATGGAAGAATCTGATACTTCTTTATAAGCCATAGCTAAAACCCTCAGTGCTGTCGAGGCTGCGGCACGATTAGCTTCAGATATTTCATTTCTAATGTTGGAAGTCAGAGGAATTTTTTCTCCCTGAATAAGAACGCTCTGGCTCAGGCTTAAAAGTAAGTCAGGCGCCCCTTTTACAAAAAGAATATTGCCTTCAGGTGTTTTTCTGAGAACGCTCATGCGTTTGCGTTCTGAATCAAAAGGGATCTCTCCAACAATAGGATTCCCCTCTTCTATTTCCTGCCTTCTTATTTTTCCTTTTTCAGCAGCAACGATCAATGCTCCTTCGGTAGGATCTCCGGTAATTTCCCAACCTTGCTCTGAATGAACGAGGTTGGCACTATTGCATAGTAATCCGATCTCTAGAAGCCGCCTCAACTCAGGAACGTCCTTAGGCAAGATAATCTGTGATTTTAATTCATAATTTCCTTCAGGGGCATAACCTGTACCAGAAACCTCTATCCATTCTTTATTGACCCAAACTTTTCTTACACTCATCTCATTCTTCGTTAAAGTTCCCGTTTTATCAGTGCAGATCACCGAAGCGCAACCAAGTGTTTCAACCGATGGAAGCCGTCGAATAAGAGCTCTGCGCTTTGCCATTTTTCGGATGCCAATTGCAAGCGAGATGGTAACGATTGCGGGCAATCCTTCAGGAACAGCAGCAACAGCGAGACTTGTCGCTGTTAAAAGAACGTCGATAAAAGAGTTTCCTCGTAATAGCCCAAGAACAAAGACAACAGCAACAATCCCAAGACAAAGAAAAACCAAGCGACGCCCCAATTGTTCTAGACGAATTTGCAATGGGGTCTGTTCTTCTTTATGTTCGCTTAACAGGGAGGCGATCTTTCCTAGTTCTGTATTTAACCCTGTCGCTGTCGCTATCATATGCCCCTTGCCGCTCAGGACAATAGAGCCCATAAAGACCATATTTTTTCGATCACCGATTGGCAATTCAACATTAGCAAGAGGATCGATCATTTTATGAGTGGGCAATGATTCTCCAGTAAGAGAAGCCTCTTGAGTCGAGAGTTGGACCGATTGCGTCACTCTTCCATCAGCAGGCACCAAATCGCCAGCTTCTAATAAAATAAGATCGCCGGGAACAATTTCTCTCGAAAAAATAGTCTGTAAAACCCCATCTCGTATGATTTTACAAGTCGGCGTTGCTAGTTTTTTTAGCGCTGCCAGAGATCGTTCTGCATTAATCTCTTGGACAAATCCTAAAATTGCATTGAGAATGACGATTACAAGAATCGCTATCGCATCTACCCATTCACCAAGAACACCTGCAATCGCTGCTGCAATAATCAAAATCCAAACAATAAAGCTAGAAAACTGATTGAAAAAAAGTTTGAATATTGAAGGAGGTTTAGCCTCGGGCAATTCATTATGTCCGTAGGTCTGTATCCTAGCTTTAGCTATAGCTGATGACAATCCTTGATTCGAGGTAGTGCTTAACTCCTCATAAACTTGCTTTGTGGAAAAGCTCCACCAGAACTTCTTGTCTACAGACATTTGCTTGCCATAGCCCTCTTAACTATAGAGACAACGATTCCTGCAAAATATCTTTATTTATAAAAATTTACTACTATATTTTGAATTAGCGAAAACACCTAAGAGATGTGCTTAAGCTCTGAAAAAAATACCGATTTGCTATCATTGGCCAATGCAGATCCTTTGATGATGGAAATTCTATCAATTACAACGCATATATTAGAATGGTATTGGCAAGTTTGTTAAATCGAAATTCTCTGCGGATAGCTGTATTGTCCGCTTCATTTACCCTTCTTTTTTTTAAATTGCACGGAAGAGGCTGCGAGCAAGCTCCTTGCTCTATAGGGAACTTTGCCCTTCCTGGATCCCAGCAGCCTGGCGCATTCATCAGCTTCGGACAGAACATTCTGGACGAGAACCAGGTCCAAGTCTACGTGGATGGCACAGACCTCATTGGAAAGCACCAAAATTTCTATCTCATGGAGACCGGGGTCATTTATGGAATCACAGACAGTTTTTCCGCATTGCTCGCTATCCCTTACGCCGTCAACTTTAAGGAAGGTCATGAACGCTCTACAGGGCTTGCCGATATTGCCCTCCAATTGGAATACGCAGTCTTTACAAAAGATTTTGCTTGCTCTTGCCATGAGGTCACAATTGTTGCCAACACCTCCTTTCCTACTGGTTCAAGTCATAAGTCGCCGCCGACCGGATTAGGGTCTGTCCAATACTTCCTCGGAACGACCTATTGCTACACAGGACCCTATTGGTTTGTCTTCACTTCCTATGGCGCTGAATTACCAACAACGCATCACGGAACAAAATTCGGCAATGAATATCTCTATCAATTTGGATTCGGCAGGAATATTGCCAACACCCAAAATTGGGTCCTTGCCTGGGTCGTTGAATTTGACGGCACGTTTGAAGAACGGGCAAAGATCAAAGGAGTAACTGATCCTGATTCAGGTGGAAACCTCATTTATTTGACACCGTCTTTCAGCGCTTCTTCGAAATATTGGGCATTCCAATTCGGGTTTGGATTTGCCATCCAGCAGAACCTCTTCGGACATCAGAACCGGAACAAGTACTTGGCTGCCTTTTCCATGACCAGAACATTTTAAATCCTTAACGACGCGTATTTCCATCTCATCATCGTATCTCAATCAAAGATTGACTTGTTTCTACAGCTTTTCTTAACTTGACACTCTCTTAAGTTCATTAGGATGGCGATATGGTTCTGTTTTCTTGGAAACGCATGATAGGGGCATTGCTTTCCGCCGCTTGCTATCACACTATTGTCCATGCAGACGCAGAAAAAAGCTGTCCTCCTCCTGCAAAGAAGGTCAAAGACCCGCTTCCCGAGCATATCAGTGCCAGGCATACGGAAGGAAAAGGACTCGGCTATTCCAAAGGATATACATCCCTTGACCTATTCTTTTCGCAGCCTTTCTCCCAAGGGCGCTCCGTTCCTTTTTTGGACTTAAGAGGCCATATCTTTAACAATGGCAAGTACGCTGCTAATGCAGGGCTAGGGTTTCGCTACCTCTACGAGCATTTCCAACAGATCTGGGGGATCAATGCGTTCTATGATTATTTCCAGACTTCCCAACGCCCCTATAACCAAGTCGGCGTCGGCCTTGAGGTGCTCGCCGAACATTGGGATGTGAGGATCAATGGCTACATCCCTGTCGGCCATAAACAGACGAACATCTACCGGTTCCACTATGAGGACCTTTCATTGGACAACTTCCTCTTAGTGGCAAGGGAGCAGTTTGCCATGCGCGGGGTCGACTCAGAAGTGGGCTATCAGTTTTGCAAAACCCGCTATTTCGACTTCCACGTTGGGGCCGGGCCCTACTATTACTGGGGAACTTCAGCTAAAACGGAAAATGCCTTCCGAGAAACAAGGCGGCAAGCGATCGGCGGGCGGATCAAAGCGCAAATCGGCATCATGAACTACCTGTTCCTAGATGGATATGTCGGATATGATTCCCTCTTTAGATGGACTGGGCAAGGAACAATCACCCTCAGCCTCCCCTTCAACTTCACCGTTAGGACAAAAAAGAACTGCTCCAATATCTCTTATTGTCTGAAGGAACGGCTCTTCCGCCCCGTTTCCCGCAATGAGATCGTCACAGTCGACAGCTGCAATAGAACTTCAACAGATCCCGATGTTTTGGATCCGGAGAACAAACCTTAAAGCGAGGAGTGATTCATGTTCATGCGATGGATAAGATGTTCTCTGGCAATTTTTGGACTTTTCTCGGCATCCATCTCTCACGCCTCTTCCGGTGTGAAAGGGATGGAGGCCGATTACATCATTGTGGGCGTCGGCACCGCAGGCGGCCTGCTTGCAAAAAAATTGACCGATGATAAAAAGACCTCGGTGATTGCGCTTCATTCGGGCCAGAACTACACCGATTCCTTCATTGTTAAATATGGCAAGAACACCGTTTTTTCCGTGGCGGCAGCGCTGCTTGGCTCGCCGTCCCCTTTTGATATCTCCCTTCTTCCTCCCGACTTGCAAGAGCAGTTTCAAAATCTAGTCGACCTTTGCGAAAATGCGGCGCAGCCTTTGTATGAGACAGGGGCGACAGTCCCGCAGCTGTGCGCTGATGGCGATGAGCTCCTTTGGGCCATCGCCTCTCCCGAAGGAGGAGCATCTTCCGTTAATGCCGGAGCATGGTGCTGGGGAACGACGCAGCTTTATGCACAATGGGAAGCGATTGCAGGACCGGAATGGTCTGTGAACCGGATCATGAAGACGTACAAAAAGCTTGAAGACTACGACGGAAAAACGCCGAACAAATCGGCGCGCGGAAAACATGGCCCTCTTAAAGTGATCCAAAGCGAATCCTCCAAACTGGCCAAAGTCTTTACAAATGCAGAGATCGCTGGAACAGGAGCTCCTTATGTCGTCGACTACAACAATCCCGATACGCCTATCGGTGTTTCACCGCAGCTTCAATTGACTCGAAATGGAGATAATGGCTTTTATCGAGTGAGCTCCATGACCGCTTTTTTAAACCACCATGCCATGGACAGCCACGGAAAAGGGGTGCATGATAGAAAACTGCAGGTATGGGCAAGCAGTTCTGCGCTCCGCGTGATTTGGGATGGCAACACTGCTGTCGGCGTTGAATTCTTCCGCAATGGACAGGTCCAAAAGGCATACGCAAAAAAAGGAGTCATTGTCTGCGGAGGATTGAGAAGCAGCCCCTTTTTATTGAGTTCTGGCGTTGGGCCATCAGCATTACTTAATTCACTTGGCATTCCTGTTATCTATGATAACCCAAATGTTGGTCAAGGGCTTGCCGACCAGCCCCACGTGATCCTCGTCTTTTCCTCCAATCCCAAAGATTCGAACAGAAACGCTAATTCCCCCTTCTCTCAGATTGCTTGGCTGGAGGACCCTCGAGGACTCCTTCCTGGCCGCCAATTGCGGTTGTCGACAGTCGACGTCATTCCTGGAATAACGCTGGGGCTTTTCGATCTTTGCCAACCGTTGAGCCGAGGAAGCGTATCGATCAACAGTCCTAATCCCCTCGATCCTCCCGTCGTCGATTTGGGCCTTCTCTGCGATCCTAGCGACCTCGACCTCTACATCGCCGGGTTCCAGACCTACATCAAAAACATCAATATAGCGCTGCAAGCCATCGATCCCGCTTATCAGCTTATCATTCCCGATCCGACGATCCTTGATGACACAGCTGCCTTGACAGCGTTCATCAAAGCTTCCGCAGAATCGAACATGCATTTTCAAAGCCACTGCAGGATGGCTCCTCTTGCCGATGGAGGAGTTGTCGATTCGTATGGGAGGGTCTACGGGGTGAACAACTTGATCGTTGCCGACGACTCGATCGTGCCCCAATGCATGGACGGAAGCCCGATGGCATCGGCTTATCTGATCGCCGCCAACATCGCCCGCCTCTTAGGACATTGAAGCGGCAGATAAGAGTCTGTCTGCGGATTTGGTTTTTTTGATTTTTGATGGATTTTTTAGTAGGTTTGGCTTCAATTCCGAAGGCTTCGGTTACACGAGAAGGTTCTGTGAACCTTGGCAGTGAGGAGAAGGTGAAGCGCTCTTGGGCGCGAACTGGTCTTAGTTTAATTAACTAGGCCAAGGAATTG